>JBBSOM010000108.1:0-7531 GCA_038259715.1 Longimicrobiales bacterium | reverse complement strand
GCGGCTCGTGCGTCGCGCGGCGCCGGAGACCGGCCAGGCGGCAAACGAGCCTCGGCGCCTCACGCTCGTGCAGCCGGGGACGCTCGATGGCGTGGAACTCCGGACGACCCCGCCGTCCCCCGCCCCCGGCTCCGGTGAAGTGCGCCTGCGGGTGCTCGCGGCCGGCGTCAACTTCCGCGACGTGCTCTTCACGCTCGGAATGTACCCGGGTGGCGACGTGCCGCTCGGAGCCGAATGCTGCGGGATCGTCCTCGAAACGGGAGCCGGCGTCGCCGAATTCGCTCCGGGCGATCGGGTGTTCGGATACGCGCCCGGGGCGTTCGGCACGGAGGTGGTCGTTCCCGCGGCGTTCCTCGCGCCGGCCCCACCGGAACTCGACGACGTGTCCGCCGCGGCCATTCCGGTAGCCTTCCTCACCGCGTACTACGGGCTCCACAGGCTGGCGGACATGCGTTCAGGGGAGCGCGTGCTCATCCACGCTGCGGCGGGAGGGGTCGGGCTCGCCGCCGTGCGGCTGGCACAGAGGGCCGGCGCTGAAGTCTTCGCGACGGCGGGGTCTCCCGAGAAGAGGGAGATGCTGCGATCCATCGGCGTTCCCCACGTGATGGACTCGCGGTCGCTCGATTTCGCCGACGAGATCCGGCGAATCACGCAGGGAGAGGGCGTGGACATCGTCCTCAACTCGCTCGCCGGCGATTTCATCCCCACCAGCTTCGGCCTGGTGGCTAGGGGGGGCCGCTTCCTCGAACTGGGCAAGCGTGACGTCCTCTCGCCCGAGGCGGCGGCCGAGGCCCGACCCGACGTTCGGTATCACCTCTTCGACCTCGGGGCGGAGGGCGAGGCGGACCACGCCTTGCTGCGCCCCATGCTCGACGAGATCCTCGCGGCGCTCTCCGACGGGACGCTGCACCCGCTTCCGACGCGCGCCTTCGCGCTCGAGCGGGCCGGGGACGCCTTCCGCTTCATGGCCCAGGCAAAGCACGTGGGCAAGCTCGTGCTCGTGGCTCCACGGGCTCCGGGCGGAGCGCTGGTTTCCGCTGGAAAGACATACTGGGTCACCGGCGGGCTCGGCGCCCTCGGCATCGAGACCGCTCGCTGGCTGGTGCGCCTCGGTGCGAGGACGTTGGTGCTGACCGGTCGGAGCGTCCCCGGTGCCGCGGCCGCGGAGGCCGTTCGCGAGATCGAAGCGGGCGGGGTGACCGTCCGGGTGGTGGCTGCCGACGCCGGCGACGCCCGGGAAATGAGCCGCGTGCTCGCCGACGTCGCCGCCACGCTTCCTCCGCTCGGTGGAGTGGTGCACGCGGCGGGCATGCTTGAGGATGCGGTCCTGGTCCGGCAGAGCCTGGAGGCGTGTCGTCGGGTACTGCACGGCAAAGCGCACGGCGCCTGGGTGCTGCACGAACTCACACGCGATCTCGATCTCGATTTCTTCATCCTCTATTCCGCGGCGGGGGTGTTGCTGGGTGCGCCGGGACAGGGCGCGTATCCGGCCGCCAACGCGGAACTGGACGCGCTGGCACAGGCGCGAGCCCTCCGTGGGCTGCCGGCGTTGAGCGTGGCGTGGGGCGCCTGGGCCGATGCCGGGATGGCGGCCAATCTCGCGGCGTCTGGAAACGACGGCTGGGCGGCGCGAGGATTGGGCAAGCTGACGCGCACCAGCGGATTCGCCGCGTTGGAGCGGTTGATGCGCGGCGGGGCTGTGCACGCGGCAGCCATGGCGATCGACTGGGACCGGTTCATGGCCCGGTTGCCGGAGGGCATGGATTTCGCCTTCTTCCGCGGGCTGGCGCCGGGTCGCGGTGTCCGCCCCGCTCCCGAGGGTGGTCGGAAGGGAAGCGACCTGGTGGCCCGGCTGCGCGTCCTCCCTGAAAGCCAGCGTCGGGACGCTCTCCTCGCCCACCTTCGGGAACGTGCCCTCAACGTACTGGGGCAGCCGGTGTCCACGTCGATGGATGCGGCCGTACCGCTTCGGGAAATGGGGCTGGATTCCCTTATGGCCGTAGAACTGCGCAACGCATTGAGTCGGTCCGTGGGCAAGCCGCTGCCCGCGACCCTGCTCTTCGATCACCCGACGCTCGACGCGCTGGCCGCGTACTTCGTGCGCACGCTGTCGCTGCTCGCCGATGCATCGTCCGCGCCACCTGCAACAACAAGGCGCGAGGCGGCATCGAGCGACGCCGACGACCTGGCGGGAATTTCCGAAGAGGAAGCCGCGGCCCTGCTGTTGTCCGAGCTCGAGCGGGCGCCGAAGGGACGGTCCTCGTGACGCCGGCGCGTGTCGAGGGTGAGGCGCTGAGCCCGATCAAACGCGCGTTGATCGAGATCCGGCAGTTGAGGGAGCGCCTCGCCAAGGTCGAGGGGGCCTTGCACGAGCCCATCGCGATCGTCGGGATGGCTTTGCGCTTCCCCGGGGGAGCGGTGGATCCGGGGAGCTTCGAGCGGCTCCTCTGGGCCGGCACGGATGCCGTCACCGACGTCCCAACCGAACGGTGGTCGACGGACGAGTTCTACGCGGCGGACCCGGACGCGGCCGGCAAGCTGACGACGCGGTTCGGCGGATTTCTGGACGGGATCGATCGCTTCGACGCGGAGTTCTTCGGCATCTCGCCGCGTGAAGCCGAGACGATGGATCCCCAACAGCGGATCCTGCTCGAGGTCGCGTGGGAGGCGCTCGAGGACGCCGGCTATGCGCCGCGGTCCTTGATGGCGTCGCGCACCGGGGTCTACCTGGGCATCGCGAACAGTGACTATGGGCGCGCCCTCTTCAAGAGCCGTGGTCTGATCGACGCGTACTTCAGCACGGGTAACGCCTTCAGCGTCGCCGCCGGCCGCATCTCCTACCTGCTCGGCCTGCAGGGACCGAGCGTGGCGGTGGACACCGCATGCTCGGCGTCGCTGACCGCGCTGCACCTGGCGTGTCAGGCGCTTCACCTCGACGAATGCGATCTCGCGCTCGCGGGCGGCGTCAACCTCGTTGTGACGCCGGAACTCAACATCGGCTTCTCCAAGGCGCGGATGATGGCGCCCGACGGCCGCTGCAAGGCCTTCGACGCGGCGGCGGACGGATACGTCCGCGGTGAAGGGTGTGGCCTGATCGTCCTCCGCCGGCTGAGCGACGCCGTCGCGGACGGCAACCGGGTGCTTGCGGTGGTGCGCGGCAGCGCGATGAACCAGGACGGCCGCAGTGGTGGGCTTACCGCACCGAACGGCCCTTCCCAGGAGGAGGTCATCCGAGCCGCATTGGCTTCGGCGCGGGTCGAGCCGCGGGACGTGGCCTACGTGGAAACGCACGGGACGGGCACCTCGCTCGGTGACCCGATCGAGGCGGGCGCGCTGGGTGCCGTGTTCGGGCCCGGCAGAGGTGCGGCGGAGGCCCTGCCGATCGGGTCGGTCAAGACGAATATCGGGCACACGGAGGCGGCCGCCGGGATCGCCGGTGTGATCAAGGCCGTCCTCATGCTCCGACGCGGAGAGATCCCGCCCCATCTACACTTCCACGAGCCCAGTCCGTACATCGAGTGGGACGCGTGGAAGCTCACGGTTCCGACCTCGGTGACCCCGCTCGATGCTCCGGAGGGAGGTGGCGTCATCGGCGTCAGTTCGTTCGGATTCAGCGGGACCAACGTGCACGTCGTCATCGGCGGCGCGGAACGCCCCGGGGCGACGGAGGAAGTCGCGGGAGGAGCCGGCCTCGCGGAGCGCCTTCTGGAACGGCCTTCGCACGTCCTCGCTCTTTCCGCGCGGGACGACGCCGCGCTCGCGGAGACGGTGCGCCGCTACGATCACGCGCTGACGGAGTGCCGGGACCCGGTGGCGGACGTGTGCTTTACCGCGAACGCGGGCCGCACGCACTTCGCGCGCCGCCTCGCCGTGACCGGTGCGACCGCCGCCGAGCTACGTCGCGCGTTGTCGTCGGCGACGCCCGAGCCGGTACGAGAGGCGCGGACGCCGCGCGTCGCTTTCCTCTTCACGGGGCAGGGTGCGCAGGCGCCGGGGATGGGGCGCGAGCTCTATGGCGCGTCCCGGGTCTTCCGCGACGCGCTCGACCGTTGCGCGGAGCTCCTGGCGTCCGAGCGCGAGCGGCCGCTGATGGACGTCCTGTGGCCGGGCGACGGGAAGACCCCGCTCAACGAGACGGATTGGGCGCAGCCCGCGACGTTCGCGATCGAGTACGCCCTGGCGGCACTGTGGCGTTCGTGGGGCATCGAGCCGGTGGTCATGATGGGGCACAGCCTCGGTGAGTACGCCGCAGCGTGCTCCGCGGGCGTTTTCCCGCTCGAAGACGGGATCCACCTCGTGGCCGAGCGGGGGCGTCTCACCCACGCGCTTCCGGCGGGAGGGGCGATGGCGGCGGTGTTCTCCCCCGCCGAGCGGGTCGTCGACGAAGTGGCGCGTGTGGGCGGCCGGCTTTCGATCGCCGCGTACAACGGCCCCGAGCACGTGGTGGTGAGCGGTCCGCAGGACGAAGTCGAGGCGTTGCTCTCGGTGTTCGAAGGCGAAGACGCCCAGGTGAAGCGGCTCCGGATTCCGCACGCCGCGCACTCCGCCATGATCGACGCCGTTCTCGATCCGTTCGGCGAGGTCTTGCATGGCGTGCGGTTCGCGGCGCCGCGCTACCCGTTGATCTCGAACGTGACGGGCAAGCTCGTCTCGCCGGACGAGCTGACGAGGCCCGCGTACTGGCTGGAGCATATGCGCCGGCCCGTGCGCTTTGCCCAGTCGATCGAAGCGCTGGTGGCGCAGGGAGTCACGCACTGCATTGAAATCGGCCCGCATCCGGTGCTTCTCGGGATGGCGGGGGAATGCGCCATGGGCACGGCGATCGAATGGCTGCCCTCGATGCGCCGCGACCATGAGGAGTGGCCGGAGGTCCTGGACAGCCTGCGGCGGCTGTACCTATGTGGCGCCGATGTCTCATGGGCCCAGTTGGATGCCGGCCACCACCGGCGGCGGGTCGCACTCCCGACCTATCCCTTCCAACGACGCCGGTACTGGATGGACGTCGTCGGTCAACCGGAAACGTCTGGGGAAGGCGAAGGGTGGGCGCACGTGCGGGAAACGCTCGGTCGGGTGGAGGCAGCGTCCCTGGGCGTCGATCCCGCCCCGGTGGCCGGGAGGTGGAAGGCGCTGGAGCGGCTCACGAACGCGGTGCTGACGTCACTGCTTCGCTCGGCGGGGCTGTTCCGGGCGGCGGGCGCGCACGCGACCCTCGACGACGCGCAGCGGGCGTTGGGTGCGGGCGATGCGCACCGCCATCTCGTTCAGCGCTGGCTGACGCGCCTCGTGGCCGGCGGAGCGCTGCGGGTTCAGGACGACGCCTTCGTGAGCGATGAGCCACTCGTCTCCGAAGGGTTGGAGGAGTGCTGGGCGGAGGTGGAAATGCGTCTCGACGGGGACCGGCCGCTGCTGGAGTATGTCCGGCACTGTGTGTCGCTCCTGCCGGAGGTGATCGCCGGGCGTGAATCGCCGCTCGAGACGATCTTCCCCGACGGCAGCTTTGCGCTCGCCGAGGGCCTCTACGAACGGTCCGAGGCACACCGCTATATCAACGGCCTGAGCAGGGAGGCCGTGCGCGCGCTCGGTGCGCTCGGCGACGGCCGCGCCCCGCTCCACATTCTTGAAGTCGGAGCCGGAACGGGGAGCAGCGCGGCCGCCGTTCTTTCCGCCCTGCCCGCGGACCGCACGACCTATTGGTTCACGGATGTCAGCACGGCCTTCTTCGATCGCGCGCGCGATCGCTTCGCCCCATACCCGTTCGTGCGATACGCGGCCCTGGACGTCGAGCGCGATGTGGTGGAGCAGGGCTTCGAGGCGGGGACGTTCGACCTCGTCTTCGCGAGCAACACGGTCCACGCCACCCGCGACGTCCGGGAGACGCTCCGTCGACTCGGCACCCTGCTCAAGCCGGGCGGGAGCCTTGTGCTCGCGGAGGCCACGGCGCAACTCGCCTGGCACGACATCACGATCGCGATGCTCGAGGGGTGGGAGCGTTTCGCCGACGACCTGCGCACCGACACACCGCTGATCGATGAGGAGATCTGGCTGGGCGTGCTCGCCGACACCGGCTTCATGGACGGCGCTGCCTTCCCCCAGGGAGGGACCGCGGAGGCCGGATTCGGCCAGCGCGTGTTGGTGGCGCGCCGCCCCGGGACGCGGACCCGTGCGGTCGTGGCTGCTGCCCGCGACGCCCAGCCGACCCCCGCCCCGACCCGGCCGGAGGAAGCCGCACGGCCGGCGATGCGCGAGCGCCTCCTTGCCGTCCTGCCACCGGAGCGGCCGGGCCTGATGCTCGACTTCGTGATCGAACAGGTCGTGGCGGTGCTCAAGCTGGATCCGACGAGACCTCCGAGCCCGACGCACCGCCTCATGGATCTCGGCTTCGACTCGTTGATGGCGGTCCAACTGCGCAATCGCATCGGCGAGGCCCTGGCGTTGCCACGGCGCCTTCCGGCGACGCTCCTCTTCGACCATCCGACCGCAGACGCGATCACGCGCCACCTCCTGGAACTGGTCCTTCCCGAGGAGCCCGCGACGCGCCCGCGCACGGCTGCCAGGACGTCGGAGCCGGCCGTGCTCGACGCCGCGGCGGTCGCGGGGCTTTCAGACGCGGACATCGAGCGGATGTTGGCTGAGCGCTTCGGCGACACGGACGAGGGGGACGACGGATGAGCCACGAGGCCTTGACGCCCCTGCAGCGGGCGTTTCTGGCGCTGGAGAAGACGCGCGCCAAGCTGGATTCCCTGGAGCGGGCGAAGCGCGAACCGATCGCGGTGGTGGGCATCGGCTGCCGCACCCCCGGCGACGGCGACGATGCGGCTGCGCTGTGGGAGCTTCTCAGGTCCGGTCGTGACGCCGTGGGTCCGGTACCCGCGGATCGCTGGGATCGCGAGCGCGCGTACTCGCCGGACCCGGACGCCCCCGGGCGGACCATGGCGCGCGACGGTGGATTCCTGAGCCGCGTGGACGGATTCGACGCGGAGTTGTTCGGCATCTCCCCCAGGGAGGCGCAGGGGATGGACCCGCAGCAGCGTCTGGTCCTGGAGGTCGCGTGGGAAGCGCTCGAGAACGCCGCGATCGCGCCGGATCGGCTGCAGACGTCGCGCACGGGGGTATACCTCGGCATTGCGAGCAACGACTACCTCCACCTCCTCCTCCATGCGGGTGACCCGCGCCTGCTGGACGCGCACTTCATGTCGGGCATCGCGCACTCGATCGCGTCCGGACGGCTGTCCTACCTGCTCGGACTCCAGGGGCCGAGCCTGTCCATCGACACCGCATGCTCGTCCTCGCTCGTGGCCGTTCATCTCGCCTGCCAGGCCCTCCGCTCGGGAGAGTGCGACGCCGCGTTGGCCGGCGGCGTCAACGTCATCCTGTCGCCGGACATCTCGGTCGCCTACTCCCGGTCACGGCTGCTCTCACCCGATGGCCGATGCAAGACCTTCGATGCGAGCGCCGACGGGATCGCCCGCGGCGAAGGGTGCGGCATCGTCGTCCTCCGGCGCCTCTCGGACGCACTCGCCTCGGGGGACCG
>JBBSOM010000107.1:0-7533 GCA_038259715.1 Longimicrobiales bacterium | reverse complement strand
GGCGGAGTTGGGTGCCGACGGGAGCGAGGGCGAAGTGGCGTTCCGGGGCGCGGAGCGCCTGGTCTCGCGCCTCGTGCGTCGTGAACCACCGGAACGGCGGGACATCCCGGTGGACAACGGAGACAACTACAGGCTCCTCACCCGCGAGAGGGGGACCCTCGACCGGCTGGAGCGGGTCGGTTGCGACCGAACTGAGCCGGGGCCGGGAGAGGTCGAGGTCCAGGTGGGCGCGACCGGGCTCAATTTCCGTGACGTTCTCAACGTGCTCGGCATGTACCCGGGAGATCCGGGCCCGCCCGGAGCCGAATGCGCGGGCCGCGTGACGCGCGTGGGTCCCGGAGTCGAGGGTTTGGCGGTGGGAGAGAGGGTCGTCGCCACCGGGCCCGCGTGTTTCTCGCGTTTCGTCGTGACACGGAGCGAGACGGTGCAGCGGGTACCGGACGGTATGACGTTCGCGGAGGCGGCGGGAATCCCGATCGCCTACCTGACGGCGGCCTACACCTTGATGGAGGTCGGTCGGCTGAGCGCCGGAGAGCGGGTGCTGATCCACGCCGCGGCGGGTGGCGTGGGTCTGGCCGCCGTGTACCTGGCTCTGCGAACCGGAGCGGAAGTGTTCGCCACGGCCGGGAGCCCACAGAAGCGAGCCTACCTCAGAGGCCTGGGCGTGCGCCATATCTTCGATTCGCGCCAGACGACGTTCGGCGCGGAGATCCTCGCCGGCACGGATGGCGTGGGCGTGGATGTCGTGCTGAATTCTCTGAGCGGCAACGCGATCGAGGAAAGCCTGCGCGCCACCCGGACGGGTGGACGCTTCCTCGAGATCGGCAAACGCGACATCTGGAGCCCCGAGCAGGTGGCCGCTCTCGGGCGCGACCTCTCGTATCACGTGCTGGACGTGGGCGCCATCGGTGCGGCAGATCCGGCGACCATGGGGAGGGTCTTCTCGGAGTTGATGGACGAAGTCCGCGCCGGTGTGTTGCCGCCGTTGCCGGTGACCCCGTTCGCCCTGACCGACAGCGTCGAAGCGTTCCGCTACATGATGCAGGCACGGCACATCGGGAAGATCGTGGTGGTCCACGAGTCGGAGTTGGACCGCCTGTCAGACGGCGCCGGCCGCGGACCCCGAGACGGCATTCTGGTACGCGCCGACGGCACCTATCTCATCACCGGCGGCCTCTCCGGCCTGGGCCTCCTGGTGGCGCGTTGGCTGGTCGAGCGGGGCGCTCGCCATCTGGTCCTGATGAGCCGCCGGGGTGTCACCGCGGAGGCGGAACCGGTCCTCGCTGATCTGCGCGCTGCGGGAGCGACCGTACGCGCCGAGGCCCTGGATATCTCCGATGAGGGAGCCCTGTCCGCGCTTCTCGAGGACGTCCGCGCACGCGGGCCGTCTCTTTGCGGCGTGGTGCACGCGGCCGGCGTGCTCGACGACGGAGTGTTGCTCTCGCAGGACTGGTCCCGTTTCGCGCACGTCTTCGCACCGAAGGTGGTGGGCGGGCGGCTACTCGACCGGATGACGCGTCCGGACCCTCTGGACTGGTTCCTCCTCTTCTCTTCGGCCGCGTCCATGATCGGATCGCCGGGTCAGGCCAACCACGCCGCCGCCAACGCGCTTCTGGACGTGCTGGCGCACGAGCGCCGCCGCCTGGGAAGGAGTGCGCTGAGCATCAACTGGGGCCCCTGGGCGGAAGTCGGTGTGGCGGCGGACCGGTCGGTCCAGGCGCGGCTCGCGACGCAGGGGCTGCGCGCCTTGTCGCCCGAAGAAGGGCTGGCGCTGCTCGAAGATCTGATCGCCGGCGGAGATGTGCAGGCCGGTGCGATGGCCGTGGACTGGAAGCAGTGGGGGTACCATCGTGGCCCCCAGATCGCATCGTATCTGTCGGAGACGGACGTCCCGTCGCGGTCCACGACCTCTGCCACGGCACCCGCGCCCTCGCGCGGCGCTCCCACTCTGCGAACCCTCCTCGACGCCAATCCGAAGGTTCGGTGGCCCGTCGTGATCGCCGGCTTCGTGCGCGCCGCCGCCCGACGGGTTCTCGGACTGCCCGAGACTGCCGCGCTGGATGACCGCGTGCCGCTCAGCGAAGTGGGCCTCGACTCGCTGCTCGCGGTCGAGTTGCGCAATGCGCTCGGGAAGGAAACGGGTACGGGACTCCCTGCGACGCTGCTCTTCGACTATCCCACCGTGGAGGCGCTGGCCGGCTATCTTACATTGCTCGAGGGGGAGGGGGGTGCCGAGACCGAGGACCGGAGTCAGCCTGCCGCAGCGCAGATCGACGAGGCTGATGACCTGCTCAGCGCCATCGAGGCGCTGACGGAAGAACAGGCCGACCGCTTGACGACCGAGGACCCGCAGAAGTGAACGACTTCGCCGATCGCATTTCAAAGCTATCCCCCCGCAAGCTCGCGCTCCTCGCGCAGGAGCTGCAGACGCGGCTGGTCGCCGCGCAGGCGAAGAGCTATTCGCCGATCGCGATCGTCGGAATGGGATGCCGGTTCCCGGGTGCAGACGGAGTCGACGCGTTCTGGCGGCTGCTCCGCGACGGGGTGGACGCGGTTCGTGAAGTGCCGGCGGATCGGTGGGACGCGGATGCCTACTACGACGTCGATCCCGGGGTGCCCGGGCGCATGAACACGCGCTGGGGCGGCTTCTTGGACGGCATCGACCTCTTCGATCCGCAGTTCTTCGGAATCTCGCCGCGCGAGGCGGTCGGGATGGACCCACAGCAACGGCTGCTTCTCGAGGTGTGCTGGGAGGCACTCGAGCATGCCGCGATGGCTCCGGATCGGCTCCGCGGCTCCTCCACGGGCGTCTTCGTGGGCGTCAGCGGGTTGGACTACCTGCAGCTCGTGCTGCAGGGCAGCGGTTCGAGTGACACGTACTTCGCGACCGGACTATCGCACGCCGTGGCGTCGGGAAGGATCTCCTACATCCTCGGCCTGCGCGGACCGAGCCTGTCGGTCGACACCGCGTGCTCTTCCTCGCTGGTCGCCCTCCACCTGGCCTGCAGGAGCTTGCACCTCGGGGAGTGCCGCGTCGCGCTGGCGGGCGGCGTGAACGTCATCCTGACGCCCGAGACGACCCTCGCGTTGTCGACGGCGCGCATGATGGCGGCGGATGGCCGGTGCAAGGCGTTCTCGGCCGACGCGGACGGCTTCGTCCGCGGCGAAGGGTGCGGGGTCGTCGTGCTCAAGCGTCTCGATGACGCGCGGGCCGACGGCGACCGCGTCCTGGCCGTGATCGCGGGAAGCGCGGTCAACCAGGATGGTCGGAGCAGCGGGTTGACCGCACCGAACGGCCCGTCGCAGGAGGACGTCATCCGCGAGGCGCTACGCTGCGCCGGGTGCCTTCCGTCGGATGTCGACTACGTGGAGGCGCACGGGACCGGCACCCCGCTCGGCGATCCCATCGAAGTGCAGGCGCTCGCGGCCGTGCTGGGCGAGGGGCGGCCACGAGAGCGGCCCGTGCTGATCGGATCGGTGAAGACCAACGTCGGGCACCTGGAGTCCTCCGCCGGCGTGGCGGGGTTGATCAAAGTCGTGCTCGCCATGAAGAACGATGTCGTCCCGGCGCACCTGCACGTGAACGGGCTGAACGCGCACATTCCGTGGGAGTCCCTCCCCGTCAGGGTCACCGTCGAGGAGACGCCGTGGCCGCGCGGCGAGCGGCGGCGCCTCGCGGGGGTCAGTTCGTTCGGGTTCAGCGGGACGACCGTGCACATGGTGGTCAGCGAACCTCCTGTACCGGCTGACGCCCCGGCGTTCGCGGCCGAGCGGCCGGTCCATGTGCTTCGCTTGTCAGCGGGGTCGGAGGGCGCCCTCCAGCGTCTGGCCGGGCGCTACGCCGGTTACCTCGCCGAGCACCCCGAGTCGCGACTCGGCGACGTGTGCTTCACCGCGAACACGGGCCGCGCGCTGCTCGGGTACCGGGCGGGTATCGTCGCCGCCACCGTGGGAGAGGCCCGCGAGGCGCTCGCCTCGATCGAAGGGGCGAGCGACGATCCGAGGGTCGCGACGACGGCTTCCCTGGACTACAGACCGGAAGTGGCCTTCCTGTTTCCCGGTCACGGCCCACAGTACGCGGACATGGGGCGCGCGTTGTGCGAGAGCGAGCCGGCGTTCCAGCGCACGCTCGACCGCTGCGACGAGATCCTGACCCCGCTCCTCGGACGCTCGCTCGAGTCGATCATCTGGGGCGGGGAGGCGGAGCGGGCGCTGGAGGAAACGCGCTACACGCAGCCGGCGCTCTTTGCCTTCGAGGTGGCCCTCGCCGACCTTTGGCGCTCGTGGGGGGTCGAGCCCGCCATGGTGCTCGGGCACAGCCTCGGCGAGTATGCCGCCGCCTGTGTCGCGGGCGTGTTCAGCCTGGAAGATGGCCTCCGGCTCGTGGCCACGCGTGGGCGTCTCCTGCATGACCTGCCGGCCGGCGGGGGAATGGCGGCGTTGGGAGCCGACGTCGACCGGGTTCGCCGGCTCATCGCCCGAGAGGGAGTCGACGTATCCATCGCCGCGATCAACGGTCCCGTGAACACGGCGATCTCCGGGGCATGGTTCGACGTGGAGCGCGTCGTGCAGCGGTTGGAGGCGGAGGGCGGACAGGTTCATCGGATCGCCGTAGCGCAGGCGTCGCACTCCCCGCTGCTCGAGCCGATGCTCGACGAGCTGGCCGACGCGGCCGCTTCGATCACGATGAAGCCCCCCGGACTCGCGCTCGTGTCCAACCTCACGGGTGCGCTCGCCGCACCCGAACTGCTGACCCGGCCGGAGTACTGGCGCAGGCACGCGCGTGAAGCGGTGCAGTTCGAGTCGGGGATGCGCGCGCTGTACGATCTCGGTTGCCGGGTATTTCTCGAGGTCGGGCCCTCGCCTGTGCTCACCGGGATGGGTCGTGCGTGTGTGGATGATCCGTCGTGTCTGTGGGCGGCCTCGTTGAAGAAGGGTCAGCCGGACTCACCGCGGATGGCGGAAGCGTTGCGGGACCTGAGTCTCCGCGGCGTGGAAGTGGATTGGGCCGCGTACGACGCGGGTCGGCCACGCCATCGGCTGGCGCTGCCGACCACGCCGTTCGACCGCCGCCGATACTACGTCGAGCCCGGGCGGGGCTCCGGCGTCGGAGCGCACGCGCCGGATGGCGTCTTCTCGGCCCGGGTGGAGACCGTACGCGGTGAGACGATCCTCGACGGTGCGCTCGGCATCCAGGGGTTGCCCTTCCTGGACGCGCACCGCGTGCACGGCCAACGCGTCGTTCCCGCGCCCGTGCACCTTGCGCTCGTCGCCCAGGGTGCCGATGCGGCTCGCGGTAGCGGCCTGGCGTTGCGTGACGTCGCGGTCGAGGCCCCGCTCGTGCTCCCCGAGTCCGGATCGGTGCCGGTGCAGGTCATCTTCTCGGGCGGTGCGCGGGGTGCCGCGGAGGGCACCACGGTGGAGGTGCACAGCCGGAGCGGACGCCGGGGCGCATGGGTTCGCCACCTTTCCGCCACGATCGGGGCGGCCCCCTCCGACGCGGGGGCGGCGACCGACCTCGCGGCGCTTCGCGCCCGATGTGCGGAAGCCGTCGACCCGGACACGCTGTATGAGCGGCTGGAGCGCATCGGGGTCGCCATCGGTCCGCCGTGCCGCGCCCTCGAAGCGATCTGGCGAGGAACCGGTGAGGCCGTGGCGCGCCTCGGGCTCCCCGCCGACGCGGACACGCCCTCGTTCGCCGTGGACCCGGTACTGGTCGACGCGTGTCTCCATCTGCTCGGGGTGGTCGTCCCCGAGAGCGACCACGACGACGCGCACCTGATGGTCGGTGCGGATCGCTGGACGCTCGCGAGCGCGATGCCCTCCACCGTCTGGGCGCACCTCGCGCTCCGTCCTTCAGCGGGCGACGAGGAACTGTTCGCTGCGGACGCCCGCATCTTCGACGAAGACGGCCGCCAGTTGGCCGAACTCGGCGGCATTCGTCTTCGGCGCGCCACCAGGGACGCGCTCCTTCACGCTCTCCGCCCGACGCAGGACGATTGGCTCTACAACGTCGAGTGGCGAGAGGCTCCGTTGTCGTCGTCGGCCCCGCCGTCGGGGAACGCTCCGGAGTGGAGTCCGGCCTCGATCGCTCGCGAACTCGTCGATGTCCCCGAGTCGCTGGCCCTGGAGCACGGGCTCGCGGAGTTCCCGGCGATGATCGAGGGACTCGATACGCTGGCGCTCGAGTACCTCGTGGCGGCCTTCGAAAAGCTCGGATGGGATCCCCGCGTAGGGGAGCATGTCGAGGCGGAGACGCTGGCGGCCGTGCTCTCGATCGCCGCGCCGCACCGGATGTTGTTCGATCGTCTCCTGGAGATGCTCGAGGAGGGCGGTTACCTGGCCGCTCGGGATGGCGGCTATGCGGTGGTATCGGCCCCTTCGGCTTCTTCCGCGGGGCAGACCGACGGCCGCGCGGCGGCGCTGGCCGACCGCTTCCCGGGATATGCGGGGGCGGTGACGTTGTTGCAGGCTGCGGGGGAGCGCCTCGATGCCGTGTTGCGCGGAGAGGAGGATCCGGTTCGTGTCCTGTTCGCCGACGCCTCCCTCGACGCGGTGGAGGCCGTGACCCGCCACGCGCCTTCGGCGAAGGTGTTCAACGGCCTCCTCGGTCGCATCGTCCAGGAGGCGACGAGCAGCGCGCCCGGGCGTGACCTGCGCGTGCTCGAGATCGGCGCCGGGACCGGGGCGACCACCGCATCGCTCCTGCCAGTTCTTGCACCGGACCGCACGGAATACGTCTTCACCGACGTGTCGCAGGTCTTCCTCTCCCGGGCGAGAGACACGTTCAGCGACTTCCCCTTCGTCGACTACCGGCTGCTCGACATCGAGGTGGCCCCTGCCGACCAGGGCTTCACGCCCGGGTCCTTCGACATCGTGGTCGCGTCCAACGTGTTGCACGCGACGCGGGACCTCTCCGAGTCGATCCTGCATGCCAGGAGCCTGCTCCGGCCTGGCGGGCTGCTCCTTCTCATGGAGGGCACCGCCAAGCAGCGTTGGCTCGATCTGACATTCGGGCTCACGTCGGGGTGGTGGCGCTTCGCGGATCGGGAGCTGCGGCCGTCGTATCCCCTTATGGCGAGTGACCGATGGAGGGAGCTGATGCCCTCTCTCGGATTCGACGAGGTGGCACTTCTGCCGGGAGTGACGTCGCTGGCTTCGGCACCCGAACAGATGGTGCTCGCCGCTCGGGTTCCGGTGACTTCCGCTCCCGTGGACGCCGCGTCCGTGGAGGCCGACGCTCGTGGCTGCTGGCTCGTCATGGGCGGGGGCCGGGCACTGAGCGACGCCGTCGCCGCGGAACTCAGGGGGCGCGGATACGCACCCGTTGTCGTGGGGCCGCCGACCGGTGCCGGACCGGACGAGGAGCCGGCGGTCTCCTTGCCCCGTGTCGATATGGATCTGGCGGATCCCGGGGCTTTCGTGGGGCTGCTCTCGCATCCACGCGTTCTCGCAGGCGGGCCGTTGCTCGGCTGCATCCACCTCGTCGCGACCGAGGCGACGCCGGCGGACGAACTCACGGCTGAGATCCTG
>JBBSOM010000106.1:0-7649 GCA_038259715.1 Longimicrobiales bacterium | reverse complement strand
GCAGCCCTGGGCGCTCGGCGGTGCGGCGCCCCTGCTCCTGGTCACCGCCGTGCGGGCCTGTTGGCTGCCGGCCCGGCGGGCCGGCCGGGTCGACCCGGTGGAGACGCTGCGCATCGAGTGACCCGGCGGACGGGACGGTCCGCGACGACGCTACCGGATCCCGGTGTCGTACGAGACGGTCACCACGGCCCACGCCCCCGCATGCACCGTCACGTCCTGATCCGAAGCCCTTGGAAGTGGCTCACCCGCGTTGGGGTGTAGCCGATACGAGCCCGGTTCGAGGCCGACACGGAAGTGTCCCGCGGTGTCGCTGGTGACGGTCGTGACCCGGTGCCCCCCTTCGTCGAGCACATCGATCGTGGCCTCGTACGGACGGTCCGGACACGGGTCGTCGATGGAGACCACCGGGCACAGCGGGCCCAGCAGGACCGTCCCGTCGATGCCCTGGGAGGCATCGGGTCCCAGGAGCGCCACCGTCCCGCATGCGGCTACGCCCAGTGCGAGCGTAATCCAAATCGTCCTCATGCAACCAGTCTACACCGTCATTCCGAACGTAGCACCCGGATCGGGTCGACCCGCGCGGCACGGAGCGCGGGCAGCGCGCTCGCCAACACGGCCACGACCGCCAGCACGACCGCCACCACACCGTACGTCCACGGGTCGGCCGCGCTCACGCCGAAGAGCAGGTTCTTCATGAGTCGCGTGACCGCAAGACCGCCGACGATCCCGACCACGAGGCCCACGGCCACCAGGCGCAGGCTCTGGCCGAGCACGAGGCCGCGGATATCCGAGCCCTCAGCGCCGAGCGCGAGGCGCACGCCCATCTCGCGGAGCCTCTGACTGACGCCGTAGGAGACCACCCCGTACAGCCCCACCACGGCCAGGAGCAAGGCCACGCCCGCGAAGAGGCTGAGCAGCGTCGTGACGAAGCGCTCGGGGCCGAGCGCGTCGGAGACTAGGTCGTCCATGGGCCGGATGGCCGCGACCGCGAGGGTTGGGTCCAACTCCGCGACCGCGGCACGCACCTCGCCGGACAGGGTCGCGGGGTCGCGCGTCGACCGGAGCGCCATGAACACAGGCCGGCCCGGCGCCTGGTCATACGGAAGGTAGAGGGCGTCCCGGCTGTCGTCCCGGATGCCGAAGTAGCGAGCCTCGGCGGCGACCCCCACGATCTCGCGCCACTTCGGGTTCGCCGGGTCACCCAGGTTGATGCGGTGGCCGAGCGGGCTCTCGCCCGGGACGAAGCGGCGCGCGAGCCCGTCGTTGATGACCACGACCGGAGGAGCGCTCTCGTCATCCGCCTCCGTGATCCACCGACCCGCCTCGAGTCGCATGCCGATGGCCTCGGGGTATCCCGGCGTGACACGCCGGAACCAGACGGACTGGCTGTGGCCGCGCTCCGGGAGCGGCTGGCCGTCGATGTTGAAGCCCGTGTCGGTGCCGAAGCCCGTGAGCGGAAGCCATGTGGTGGTTCCGACACCGGAGACGCCCGGGATTGCACCGAGCCGCGTTTCGGCGGAGTGAACGAAGGCGCGCAGCGCCTGAGCGTCCGGGTACCGCTCGGGAGAGAGCCCCACCTGGAGGCTGAGTACGCCCGCCGGCTGGAAGCCGAGGTCCTCGGAGCGGAGCTTCTGGAAGCTGCGCACGAGGAGCCCCGCGCCCACGAGCAAAACCAGCGCGAGCGCGACCTGCCCCGAGACGAGCACGCCGCGCGCGCGCATCCCGCCTCGCGCGCCTGAGCCGCCCCGCCCGCCCTCCCGCAGTCCCGAATTCAGAGTGGCGCGCGCACTGCGCAGCGAAGGCACGAGTCCGAACAGCACGCCGGACAGGAGGCTCACCGTCAGGGCGAAACCGAGGACGCGGCCGTCCACCCCAACGCCCTCGATCCGGGGCGTCCCCGCCGGGGCGATCGACAGGAGTAGCTTCGTGCCTAGAACCGCCAAAGTCAGGCCCAGCCCACCCCCGAGGAGCGCCATCATCGCGCTCTCCGTGAGGAGCTGCTCGGTCAGTCGCCCGCGGCCGGCTCCCAGCGCCGAGCGCACCGCCATCTCGGAGCCGCGCGTCGTGGCTCGCGCGAGCAGCAGGTTGGCCACGTTCACGCATGCCATCAGAAGTACGAAGCCGACCGCACCCAGAAGCACGAGGAGTCCGGTGCGCGAATCGGAGACCATGTCGCTACGGTACGAGCGCAGCGTGATGCCCACATTCGCGTCCTCTTCCGGGTATTCGCCCTCGAGCCGACGCGCGATCTCGGTGGCCTCCGCGCGTGCGGCGTCGAGGGTCGTTCCGTCCGCGAGCCGCCCGATGACGTGCACGCACGCGCCTCCACGGCCGCAGAAATTGTCGGCCCTGTCCACCCGCATGGGCGTCCACACCTCGGCGTCGGTCATGAAGGGCGGGTCGAAGTCCGGCGGGAGCACGCCGACGACCGTGTACGGCTCGCCGTTGAGCGCGAGCGATGTCCCGAGCACAGCGGGATCGGCGCCGAGCGCGCGCCGCCAGAAGCCGTCGCCGAGCAGCACGACGGCCGGCGCGCCGGGGCGGTCGTCTTCCGGCGTGAAGCCGCGCCCCACCGCGGGCGTGACGCGCAGCACCTGCGAGAACGTGCCGTAGGTGACCTGACCCACCTGGATCTGCTCGGGCTCACCGTGGCCGGTGAGCGTCAGCGGTCCCCCATCCCACGCCCCCATCGCCTGAAAGGAGCGGGCGCGATCCTTCAGATCGAAGAAGTTGGGGAAGTTCATCCACTCGTCGATGGGCCCTCCGGCGCGGCTCATGTCGGCCCAGACGACGGCGAGCTGATCCGACTCCGGAAACGGGAGCGGACGGAAGAGGATCCCATCGACCACCGAGAAGATCGCGGTCGTGGCACCGATACCCAGCGCCAGCGTGAGCGCGGTGACGGCGGTGAAGCCGGGGCTCTTCATCATCTTGCGCAGTGCGTAGCGTACGTCCTGGCGCACCCGGTCCATCCACGCGAACCACCTCATCCCCGCCTCCCCTTCCCGAGTCAGTCGTGCCTTCACCCGTTCCACGTCTCCAAAGCGCCGGAGCGCCTCCCGCCACGCCTCTTCCTGCGTCCTGCCCTCACGGATCAGCCGTTCGGCCTTCCGCTCCAGATGGAATCGGACCTCCTCATCCACCTCCTCGCCGAGGTGCCCTACCCCGCGAGGAAGACGGAACGTCCGCTTGGCCCGCCCGTCGGTCACGTAGCGCCTCCCTCGGCCAACGCCTTCTCCACCGCGTCGGAGTACCGGCGCCACGCCTCCCTCTCCTCCTCCAGACAGCGGCGGCCCGCCGTCGTCAGCGCGTAGTACTTCGCGCGCCGGTTGTTCTCGCTCACGCCCCAGGTGGCGCCAATGAGCCGCCTGCGCGCCAGTCGGTGGAGGGCCGGGTAGAGCGTGCCTTCCTCGACCAGCAGGCTGCCGTCGGTTACCGACCCGATCCACTCCGACACCGCATACCCGTGCTTCTCGCCGGTGGCGAGGGCGTTGAGGATCAGGAGGTCGAGCGTGCCGCGCAGCAGGCCGATGTTCCCCTCACCCATGACTCGTTCTCTGTTGGAGCCGGCGCCGACGGGACGCCCGCCGCCGGCGCCCCCTGTGCTTTCTACGGGAACGGTAGCACCGACTCCCCTATGGTTTCAAGGGGAGTGCGGCGGAGTCGGCGCCGGGCCTAGGGGTCACCTCAGTAATGGGCCAGTTTGAGTTGTTACAGAACAGAATCGGCCCGATTCTTGCTGTCGGCGGACGTCCCGCTTCCATCCGAAACTCCATGGGTGCGGGGAACGTTTCCGGGGTGTATATGTAGTGCATCCGGTCGCCGCTGACGACTTGCTGGGGAACGATGCGATGGTCGATGACGAGAAGGGAGCCGACGGCGAGCGTGTACGGCTCAGGTTGGCGTGGGTTGATTTTGAGGAAGCGGACGTGCTGTCTGCCAATCAGATAGTCAGCCAGTTCTTGGAAGAAGGGTTGTTTGTCGTGTCGTTCGGGATGGTGACGCCACCTTTTCTTACAGGTTCCGCGGACGAAAGGAAGGAGCAGGCTGAGGCGTTGGGTTTCCTGCCGGTGCGGACCCTTGCACGCATTGCCCTAACACCGCTTGGAATGCGTGCCATGATCGATACGCTTCAGGCGAATCTCGAGAAATACGAACAACGTTTCCAGGCGCAGCCCCTGAATCGCGAGGATCTGGAAGAATGAATGAAATGGTGATAGACCCAGGTGCAAGCATGTCGGGTCCGTCCTCCGCGATGATCTTGCTCGAGTCCACCGCATCAATGATCACGCCCACGGCCGGTAGTCGGGTGCCCCCGTGGATTCCAGCATCGCAGCGCTACTACTGGTCCTCTCGTTGGCAGCGAGACCAGCTCGCGTCTCTGATAGATATTGAGAACGGCGATACGCGCAGATTTGAAAACCCGATCGATGCGATTCGCTGGCTACTTTCCGACGAAGATTGAGTCGGGCTCGCCCATAGTGCCCGCGTTGGATATTCCTAGGAGTTTCAAGAAACGCCTGGACAAGAAGGGCAAGAAAGCTCCATCTCTTCAGGCTGCGATTCTGGAGTGCATCGCAAAGCTCGGTGAAAACCCCCGTCATCCCGGCCTGAGAACCAAAGGGGTCCAGGGCGCAAAGGGGGAGTTCGAGAGTTATGTTGATGCGGCCAACAGGCTGACGTGGCGTTGGGGGAATGACTGTATTGTCCTCCTAAATCACTGCAACCACGACATCGTAGGACGCTGACGCTACCCCCACCGCTACGGTAGTCTCTTGTGTGGGGCATCCGCGCCAGCACGTCCTCGATCTTCCAAACCCGGTCGGTAACGCCAGCGGCCATGGCGATTGCGACTCGTCCCACCGCGCCCCCTCCCTCCACAAGGAGCGCACATGCGATTCCGGACCCGCCTCCTGCTCCCGTTCCTCACGGCCGCTCCGGCCGCCGCACCTCTCGTCGCCCAGAGGATCGCCGCCCCGATGGAGCCGACCGGCCTCGCGGCCATGCGCACCCCGGACGTCGAGTTCGACATGATGACCTGGCCCGAGGTGAAGTCCGCCATCGAGTCGGGCAAGACCACCGCCCTGGTGTACAATGGCGGCACCGAACAGCGTGGCCCGCAGAACGTGAACGGCGGCCACACGCTCATGGGCCGCGAGACCGTGCGCGCGATCGCCCTCGAGCTCGGCAACGCCATCGCCGCGCCGGTCATGCCGTTCTCGGTGAACCGCGCGAGCGCCGATCTCCCGGGCACCATCGGCCTGACCGCCGAGCTTTTCGCCGCGCTCAACGAGCAGGTCGCCGAGCAGCTCATCGTCAGCGGCTTCAAGAACATCGTGCTCATGGGCGATCACGGCGGTGGCCAGCAAGAACTCGGCGAAGTGGCCCGGAAGCTGGACGCGAAGTACAAGGGTCAGGGCGTCCGGGTGGTCTTCTGCGACGACGTGTACAGCAAGGCCAACGGCGACTTCGATACGTGGCTGAAGGCGAACGGGTACCCGCTCAGCTCGCACGCCGGCATCCCCGATACGTCCGAGATGCTCTATCTCGGCGGAGAATACGGATGGGTGCGCAAGGACCTCGTGAAGAGCGCGCTCGGCGACCCCGTGCGGGCCCCCGGCGAGCGGCCCGATCCGAACTCCCCGCGCATAAACAACGGGATCACGGGCGACGGGCGACCCTCCACGGCCGCGTTGGGCAAGCGCATCTTCGACATGAAGGTCGAGTACGCGGTGCGCCAGATCCACGAGCTTCTGGGCTGACGGGCGACGCCCCTTGAGCCCATCGCTACGTTTCCCGGATGGAACTCGGAATCTACACCTTTGCGGAAACACGCATCGAAGCCAGGACCGGCCGTCAACTCGACGCCGGCCTCCGCCTCCGTGACCTGCTCGAGGAGATCGAGCTCGCCGACCAGGTCGGGCTCGACGTCTTCGGCGTCGGCGAGCACCACCGCCACGACTACGCCGTCTCTGCCCCCGCCGTGGTCCTCGCGGCGGCCGCGTCCCGAACGGAGCGTATCCGCCTGACGAGCGCCGTCTCGGTGCTCAGCTCCGACGACCCGATCCGCGTCTTCCAGGACTTCGCCACGCTCGACCTCCTCTCGGGTGGCCGCGCCGAGATCATGGCCGGCCGGGGCAGCTTCACCGAGTCGTTTCCGCTCTTCGGACAGGACCTCGCCGACTACGAGGAGTTGTTCAGCGAAAAGCTCGACCTCCTGCTGAGCGCACGCGCCTCGGAGCGGGTGTCCTGGCCCGGGAGCCGGCACCGTAGCGCCATCGACGACCGCCTGGTGCTGCCGCGGCCCGTGCAGAACCCGCTGCCCGTCTGGATCGCCGTGGGGGGAACGCCCGCTTCCGTGGTGCGGGCGGCCACGCTCGGCCTCCCGATGGCGTTGGCCATCATCGGAGGGGCTGCGGTGCGCTTCAAGCCGATGGTCGACCTCTACCGGGAAGCCGCCGGGCGCGCCGGCCACGACCCCGCGACGCTCGCCGTGAGCATCAACTCGCACGGCTTCCTCGCCGACGATGCGCGCACGGCGGCCGATCTGGCCTTCCCGCCCTTCGCCGAGGCGATGTCGCGCATCGGGCGCGAGCGCGGCTGGCCGCCGACCACGCGCGGCCGTTTCGACGCGGATGCCGCCACGCACGGGTCGCTATTCGTCGGGAGTCCCCAACAGGTGATCGACAAGATCCTCTACCAGTACGAGCTCTTCCGCCACGACCGCTTCATGATCCAGCTCACCGTCGGTCCGATGGACCACGCCGACGTGATGCGCGCCATCGAACTGTTCGGCGTCGAAGTAGCGCCGATCGTGCGTCGGGAGACATCCCAGGAGCCTGTTGAAGAGGGGAGACGGTCCTGACGATGGGGTCTTGCGGCTTCGGGCAAGGCGGAATCCCGCGGACGTAGCCGCCGCTACTTCAAGGGGGTTCCAACGACGCCGGGGGCCGCACCCCCCCATCGCCCCAAGGGTTATGGCGGCATGGGCCCATCTTCTACGTTGGAGCGCCTCGACGTAGCTTCGGCTACGCCTTCGGCGCTCTGCCTTGAAGCTGGAGCCCATGACACCGCAATCAGGTCCGTCTCCCCTCTTCAACAGGCTCCTAACGTTCACAGGCTGCAACTCCAGTCAGGAGCATCCATGATGCGCACGACCCTGCGTCTTTCCCCGGTCCCCCTCGTCCTGCTCACCTGCACGCTGGCGGCGTGCGGAAGCGAAGAGAAGGCCGACCAGGCCGCCTCCGCTGCGCCCGGCGCGAGCACGGCCGCCCGGCCCTCGCTGTCCCTCGAGGTGGCCACCGGGCTGGGTGTCATGAACGCTCACGAGCCGCTTCCCGGACTTCTGACCGCCGGGCAGATCACCGAGGAGCAGATGGGCGTGCTGGCCGGCGCGGGCTACACGCACTTCATCTCGCTCCGCCTCCCCGACGAAGAGGGCGCGGGGTGGGGGGAGGCCTGGGCCGCGGCCCACGGTGCATCGTTCACGCGCCTGCCGGTCAGCGGCACGCCCGACCTCACCCGGGACAACGTCGAAGCGCTCGATCGCATCCTGGACGCCGCTGCCGCTGGGGCCACGGTCCTGTACTGCGGCAGCTCGAATCGGGTGGGAGCCATGCTCGCGTTGCGCGCGGCGTGGCTGAAAGGAG
>JBBSOM010000105.1:0-7654 GCA_038259715.1 Longimicrobiales bacterium | reverse complement strand
TCCATGGTCGCCGGGCTTCAGCGTGTCGGCGACCCGCCTGGTCATGACGACGGCGCCCATCGGAAGGCCGCCTGCCAGCGGCTTGGCCAGCGTGAGGATGTCCGGGACCGCACCCGCCTGCTCGTACGCGAACAGGGTGCCTGTGCGCCCCAATCCACACTGGATCTCGTCGAAGATCAGGAGCGCGTCGTGCTCGTCGCAAAGGCGTCGGAGCGCCGCCAGGAAGTCCGGAGGAGTCGGCACGACTCCGCCCTCGCCCTGGATCGGCTCGATGATGACCGCCGCGACGCGCCCGGTCTCCAGGAGCGCCTCGACCCCCGCCACATCGCCCTTGTCCGCGAAATGCACTCCTGGCATCAAGGGCCGGAACGGGGCCTGATAGGCTTCGCGGTCCGTCATGGCCAACGTGCCGAAGAGGCGTCCGTGGAATGCGCCGCGGAATGCCACGATCTCGTGCTTGTCGCCTCCGTGAGCCGAACTTGCCGGAGCCGAACTTGCATGAGCCGAACTTGCATGAGCCGATCTGGCGGGAGCCGATCTGGCCCACCTGCGAGCGAACTTGATGGCGGCCTCGTTCGCTTCCGCTCCCGAGTTGCAGAAGAAGACCTGGCCAGGGAAGGTCGCCTCAACCAGGAGTTCGGCCAACTCGCGACCCGGGCGGGTGCGGAACAGATTCGACGTGTGGATGAGGCCGGTCGCCAGCGAGTCCGTGATCGCCTTGCGCACCACGGGCGCGCCGTGCCCGAGCGCGGTCACCGCGATACCGGCCGTGAAGTCGAGGTATTTCCTGCCGCCTTCGTCCCACACGTAGCAACCCTCCCCCCGTGCGAGCACGAAGTCGGGTTGAGCGTAGATACCCAGCAACGCGTCGTCAGGCGTGGTGGCGGTCATGGAGTCTCCGGAAGCGTCAGAAGCGAAGGCCGAGCGTAGGCTCGAAGCCCAGCATGAGGTTCAGGTTGTGCACCGCCTGCCCGGCGGCGCCCTTGCCCAGGTTGTCGTAGGACGCCATCAGCGTGACGAGCGGCGTCCGCAGGTGTGCGTTGTCGGCGGCTCCGAGGACGAGTAGGTCCGTGCCGACCACCTCGGCGAGCGTCGGCGCTCCGTCGGTGACGCGGATGGTCGAGGCGTCGTGGTATGCATCGTGCCAGGTCGCGCGCACCGCGCCCGCATCGACCCCTGCGGTCACGGGAAGATAGATCGTCTCCAGAATGCCGCGAGGCGTCGGGAGAAGGTGGGGCTGGAAGACGAGTTGAAGCTCGGGGTAGCGTGCGCGCATCTCCAGGAGATGACGATGGTTGTTGCCGGTGGAATACGCGCGGTAGTCGCCCGAAACCTCCGCGAAGAGCAACTCGCGTTTCGGAGAGCGGCCGGCACCGGTCACCCCCGAGGCCGCATTGACCACGATCGGGGCGGCCTCGTCGATCATACCGGCCTGGTGCAGCGGATGAAGCGCCAACTGGACGCCCGTGGGATAGCAACCGGGGTTGGCGACGAGTCGCGCCCCGGCGATCGACTCGGCATCGAGGTCCGCCATACCGTAGACAGCCTCCGTCTCCCGCCCCGACCCCGGTCGGTGGTCGGCGGTCAGGTCCACGACGCGAACGCCAGCGTCGAGCGCCCGCGCCGCCCACTCCACGGCCTTTCCATGCGGGAGGCACAGGATGACGACCTTCACCTCACCGAGCGGCGCGGACGCGCTCGCCACGAGCGAGAGGCCGGGAATGATGCCCGTCGGTTGTCCCGCCTGGCTCTCGGACGTGGCAAACGCGACACGGACCTCCGGGTGGTTACGGAGAATCCGGAGCACCTCGAGGCCCGTATACCCCGAGGCACCGACCACTCCGACCGGCACTCGCGGTAATTTATGCGCATTCATCGTATAATTATGTAATTTCCATCTTTTCTGCGTCAAGACGTCCGACGCCGCTCAGACGTGGGGCTCGGGGCGGGCCATCCCCTCGATACGGAACTGGACCGCGGACAGCGACGAGGCCTCCCGGAGGACCACGAGGATGGTGTCATCCCCTGCCAGCGTCCCCAGGACTTCCGGCCACTCCTCCCAGTCGATGCCCGCGGCCACGGTCTGGGCTCCACCCTTGAGCGTCTTCACGACGAGCAGGTTTCCCGTGCCCTCGGCGCTCTGAAACAGCGTAGGCAAGAGGCTTTCGAGAGGGGGGGTGCTCTCCCGCTCCTCCGGAAGCGCGTAGTGGGAGTGTCCCTCGGCGTCGGGCACCTTGACCAGGCGCAATTCGCGGATGTCCCGTGACAGCGTCGCCTGCGTCACCTCGGTGTCCACCTCGCGGAGGTATCCGCGCAGAGCCTCCTGGCTGGGAATCCTGTGCTGCTTGATGATTTCCAGAATGCGCGTGTGCCGATTCCGCTTGCTCACGTGACGACCTCCTCGGCGAGGGCCCGCGAAGGCTCAGAAGAGGTCGTATTTCACGCGCAACATGGCGAAACGGCCGATCATGGGCACGCCCACAAAGCTCCGGTAGCCGGTGTTGAAGATATTGTTCACCGACAGTTGGACGGTGGCCTGCGTGCTGGGGACCTTGTAGCCCAGGTTCATGTCGACCAGGGTGTAGGAGGCGACGCAGTCCTCCTGGAAGACGCTTGGCGGCGCCCCCGGAATGCACTTGGTGCCCACGTATCCTGCCGACTCGGCGGGAAACGAACTGGTGAACCGGACGCGCGCGTCTGCGTTGAAGCCCGCGAGAACGTTACGGTACGCCAGGCCGACCGTGCCCTTGTCTTTCGGCGAGTTCAACGCGATCGGCGAGGAGCCGGTGACCTGGAAGTAGTCGTCGCTCACGTGCGAGTACGTGGCGGTGAGTTCCCACTGGTCGTTCAGGAACGCCTGCATCGCGAAATCCGCGCCCCACAGGTCGATGTCCCCGACGTTCACATAGGTGACGATCATGTCCGCGCCCTGGGCGGCAATCTCGGGTGAAGACACGACGCCGACCGGCACGGACCCGATGGCCTTGGCAACCGCCGGGACCAACGCCCCCGCGTCCTGGGCGGCTTTCTGCTGAGCCTGGGCCTGCGGAAGCCCTGCCGCCATGTACTGCTGCGTCAAAGCCTGGACGATCGGCCCCGTGATGAACGCGCCGACGCCGTTGCCGTCGAGCGTGACGAGCGGCGTCCGCAACACGAGCGGCGAGACGAAGTTGGATTTCTTCTCGTAATATGCGTCGGCGGAGAACTTCACCCGGTTGTTGAGAATCCCCGTCCATCCCGCTTCGTATGTTTCCGAGTGGCTCTCGCGGATGCCCGGCACGCCGGGGATGGTCGTCGAAGCGAGCGGGGTGACCTCCCTGGTGTTCGGGTCGAAGATGCCCAGCGGGATGTCGGCGCTCGTCGGAGACAGGCTGCGGAGAAGCTGTACGATCGACGCGGGGAGCGGTGTCCCGGCCTTGGCCGCTCCCTGGGCGGCGACCGCGACAGCGGCGCCCCAGAAATTGACCGCCGCGCTCGCCGGAAGCAGTTGGTTCGCACCGTTTGGATTGAACGGGGAGCGGATGCCCTTGAGGGTGCCGTCCGGGTTCTGGAACGAAAAGCCGTTCTTGCCCGTGCCGAACGCACGGATGCGGTAGCCGAGGTCGCCCAGCGGGGACGGGGCGGCCCCGCCCGAGATGTCCAGGAAGAAGTTCAGCGTGGACGGCGTCGAGAACGCGCGGTTGTACGTGAACCGGAAGCTCTGATTCTCGGTCGGTTTGAAGACGAGCGCGGCGCGCGGCGAGAACACGTCGCTGCTGAGCATCGAGTGCGAGTCCACACGGCCGGCCGCGACCAGGTCCAGCTTCGGAGCAAGGGCGGTCTTCGACTGCAGGTACACGCCCCACTCGTCGATGTGGTCGTTGTCTTCGTACGACCCGTTGATCGTGCCCTCGGTGCGCGGATCGGTGCCGAAGTAGTCGATACCGTACGTGAAGTCCTGGCGCCCGTCGGCGAGCCCGAACCCGTGCTGGATCTGCGCCACGAACAGGTGGGACTTGTCGACCAGGGGCACGCCGTCGCGCAGCAGGAAGCTGTTTCCGGCGTCACTGGTGTTCAGATAGGCCTGCGTGAAGAAGCGGCCGATGTTCATGCGGGCCTGGATGAACTGGTAGATCCAGTTGTCGGTCTGTCCCGCGCCCAGGCCGGTCAACTCGACGCCGGTGGAACTGGTGCGCCCGTAGGTGAGGATCGCCTTGCCGCTATCCGGGAGCCGGTAGTCGGCGCGAGCCTCCACGCTGTAACGCCTGATGTCGTAATCGCGCAGGCCGACGCGGGCGCATGACGTCGCGGCCGTGGCCGGGTCGAAGCCCCGGATCGCGAGCGCGCCCTGGCACTTCGCCGGGTCGGCCAGCGCTGCGACACGCGCGGCGGCTTCGGTGGGATCCGTGTAGTGCCATTCGTCGCCCGAGACGTACTGGCCCGAGACCTTGAACCCGAGGTTCTGGCTGAGCAGGAACGCGGTCCGGAAAGAGCCGTCGAAGACGGAACGCTCTCCCCCGCCCAGGGACACCGTGGTGCCCTGGGAATCGAGCGGCGACTTGGTGAGGATCTGAACGACGCCATTGGCGGTGTTCGGTCCGTACAGCGCCGACCCGGGGCCGAGCACGACCTCGATCCGCTCGATGTCCGCGTCGGTGGTCGGGATGAAGTGCATCAGGTTCACCCGGAGCGACGGCACGCCGGCCAGACGGTAGTCCGTGAGCAGGTGCAGGCTGCCGGAGAAGATGTTGTTGAAGCCGCGGACCACGACGTTCGTGGACTGCACGCCTTCCGTGATGATGTCCACGCCCGGGGCGTCGCGAAGGTGGTCGGCGGGCGTGAGCGCTGGCCGCTCGGCGATTTCCGTGGCGCCGACGATATGGGTCGTAGCGGGGGCGTCCACCTGCTTTTCAGCCGTGCCTCGCGACGAGGTGACGACGATGCCGTCGAGGGCGAGAGCCGTGGACGTGAGCTGGATGTCGAGCGTGGTGGTCTCGCCCGCACCGACTTTGATGCCGTCCTGGCGCGTCGAGCGGTGGCCCACCTCCTCAACCACGACGGAGTAAGTGCCTGCGGGCAGTTGGATGCGATAGACACCCTGCGGGTCGGTGAGGCTGCCGGTCGATTGCGGCCCACCCAACACCTGCACCTGCGCCGTAGCGACAGGCGCCCCCGTCTCGACGTCCGTGACCTTGCCGGTGAGGGTTCCCTGCTGGGCGGCGGCAGAGCCGGCCGTCAAAAGGAAACCCAACATGGAAAGAGCAGTTGAGTACACTCGCGTAGCGCGCATGAAGACAAGACCTCACGCTGGAAGAAACACAGAAAAGCCGCTAGGGGGAGCGTCGCGCGAAAGTACATCCAGGATACCCGTACCCGCAAACCTCGTCGCCACGGCCGCGGCCGTTGGCGAAGGAAGTGCGGCAGTCCCGGGCGTCCGCCGCTCTGGCGTTCGTCCGGCTCGAGGGGCATGATCCGCGTTCCTTCCCCTCACGAGATGACCGAGTCCGTCGTGCCCCGTCCCGACTTCGACAGAAGACGTTTCGAAGACGCTCGAGCCCGGATTTCCGGGGACGTGCACCGCACGCCCCTGCTCCACTCCCGCACCCTTTCGGGGTATGTCGGCGCGCCCGTGTACCTCAAGTGTGAGAACCTGCAGAAGACCGGCGCCTTCAAGGTCCGGGGTGCGCTGCACAGGCTGCTCCGTCTGTCCGCCGACGAGCGTGGCCATGGCGTGGTCACGATCTCGGCCGGAAATCACGCGCAGGCGGTGGCCTGGGCGGCGGCCGCTTCGGGAACGACGGCGGTGGTCGTGATGCCCGAGCACGCATCGACCGCCAAGGTGGAGGCCAGTCGCGCGTATGGCGCCGAGGTCGTGCTTCACGGAAACGCCAAGGAGGCCTTTGCCCGCGCGTTCGAACTGGCGGAGGAGCGAGGTCTGCGTTTCATCCACCCCTTCGACGACGAGGAGGTCGTCGTGGGTCACGGAAGTTGCGCGCTCGAGATCCTGGAAGACCTGCCGGATGCCGGCACGATCGTCGTTCCCGTCGGTGGCGGAGGTCTCGTTTCGGGGATCGCAGCGGCGGTGGCGGCCGTGCATCCCGGCGCGGCAGTCTGGGGGGTGGAGCCCGAGGGTGCGGACGCGATGCACCGGAGCCTCGCCGCAGGATCGGCGCAGCACCTCGATCACGTGGAAACGGTGGCGGACGGGCTCGCCGCGCCGATGGCCGGCGTGCTGAACCACCAACTCGTCGAGGCCTGGTGCCGTGGCGTCGTACTCGTCTCCGATGCGGAGATCGTCGACGCGATGCGACTGCTGCTCGAACGGACCAAGCTCCTCGCCGAGCCCGCGGGCGCCGCGGGGTTGGCCGCGCTTCTCCAGCATAGGATTCCGCTGGACGGAGACGCTCCGGTCGTGGCGGTGATCAGCGGAGGCAACGTGGACCTCGCCCTGCTCGCCCGCCTGCTCGAGCGGGGGCCATAGAGATGTGCCGACTGGTCGCATACCTCGGCGCGCCTGCCCCGGTCTCCTCCCTCGTGTTCCGCGGGGGTCATTCGCTGTACCGCCAGAGCTGGGAGCCTCGCGAACTCCTGTCCGGGTCCGTGAACGCGGACGGGTACGGCGTGGTCTGGTACACCGGAGGAAGAGCCCTCCGTCTGGCCGATCCTCGCCCGATCTGGCACGCCCCCGACCTCGAAGCCACACTCGACAGCATCGAGTCCGGATGCGTGGTTGCCGCGCTGCGCAACGCGACGCCAGGCCTCGACATCGACCGCGCGGGCGTGCCACCGCTCGGGTATGGACGCTGGAGTTTCGTGCTCAACGGATACGTGCCTGTGTTCCGTGAGCGGCATATGCGCGCGTTGCGTGCGTCTCTACCCGACCACCTGTATGCGTCGCTCGCGGGCTCCTCGGACACGGAGACCCTGTTCCTGCTCACGGTGGCCGCTCTGGAGGACGGAGCCTCGCCGGTCGAGGCGCTGTGCGCGACCGCGGACACGGTCGCTGGGCGCGTCGGAGAGGAAGAGGCCCAACTCGCCATGCTGCTGGCCGACGGCGCGTCGATCTCGGTGGTGCTGACGTCTACCGTCGAACGGACCAACTCCCTCTACATGGCGGACGCGCCGGCGCAAACGCCCCATGGACGGGTGCTCGCGTCCGAACCGCTCGACGACGGTGACGGGTGGGAACGCATTCAGCCCCACTCGGTGGTGTGCCTGAGTCCCGACGGCTCGTCCGAGGTGCGTCCGATCGGTTGAGAGAGGCGATCAGAGTTCGAAGGCCGGCTCCCCATCATCCTCATCGCCCGGATCGAGTCCGACCGCCGTGAACCGACGCCGGAACTCCTCGACCTGTTCCAGGCTCCTGGGACCGACGCGCTCGGGGCCCAGGGCGCGCGCGCCGTCGACAGCCACGTCCAGGATCTCCAGCGCGATCGCGCGCAGCGCCGGACTCCGCACGCCTTCTCTGCCCGCGAGCAGAAGCGTGTCGAAGGTCGCGCTCGGGAGGATCTCGTCCGCGCGGACCATGGCGCGCGGGTCGTAGAGCAGCCCGGCCGTGATCACCAGGGGGACTGCATACCAGGCCGGGCGCAGCGCATCCACGGAACGCAGTTCCAGGTACCCTCGCGGACGCACCTCCGGAAAGAGCGTGGTCAGATGGCGGCGCCAACGCTCG
>JBBSOM010000104.1:0-7657 GCA_038259715.1 Longimicrobiales bacterium | reverse complement strand
GTACGTCAGATTGGCGTCGGCCTGTCCCGAGGCGTCCCCACCGTGGAACTGCGCCACGATGTAGAGCACCAGGGCCCAACGGATCCCATAGAAGGCGAACCGCTCCCAGAACTCGGACATGAACAGCATCCAGAGCGGACCGGGGTGCCCGAGCACCTCCTTGAAGTGCCTGGGGGCACCGGCAACAGCCTGATCGGCGGGACTGCCCATACGGCTCTCCAGAAGAGGGGAATCAAGCAGGTGTGGCGCCCGCAACTTACGGTCGGGTCGTCATCCGTCAAACGCGAACGGCCGACGCCGCAACAGCGAGATATCGATGCCGAAGAACACGCCGGGCATGTTCCTCGGGGCGCTGGATGGGTTTACCGAGCCTCGAACGCGACGAGATCGTGCGTGGCCGAACGTTGAGCCGGCGTTTCATCTTGACATGATGGCGCGCACTCCTCAGCGCGGAGGCGCCGTCAGCTCACTCTCCAGCTCGAGGAGCCGCTGCTTGCGCCAGAGCCCGCCGCCATAGCCGGTCAGCTTCCCGTCACTCCCGACCACGCGGTGGCACGGCAACACGATTGCGATGCGGTTGTACCCGTTCGCCAGACCGACCGCGCGGGCCGCACCTGGCCGTCCGAGCGCGGCTGCGAGCTGCCCATAGGAGCGTGTCTCTCCCCAGGGGATCCTCGCGAGCTCTGCCCACACCGCCTCTTGGAACGAGGTGCCGGGCGCACGGACGGGAACGGTGAAGCGACGCAGCCGGCCGGCGAAGTATGCAACGAGCTCTTCGGCGGTCTCGGACAGCACCGGGTCCGAGCCGGGTACGAGCAGGCATCCGTGACGCTCCTGCAGCGTCCGCAACTGCGTGGGTAGCCGCCGCCGGTCCGTGAACTCGAGCAGCCACAGGGCCCCTTCCCCCGCCGCGGCGACCATCGGGCCGAGCGGGGTGGGGATCCGAGTCACCGAGAGCACCGTTGCGCCGCGCGACGCAGTGGGCGTCGTGCCCAGGACCTGCTTGAACGCCTCGTTGAAGGCACTCAGTGAGTCGTACCCCGACGCGAAGGCCGCGCCCGCCACCCCGTCGCCCTCCTGGATCTGCGCCAGCGCGACGCCGAGGCGCCGGGCGCGGCTGAACGCATGGAACGTCATGCCCACGTGTTTCTGGAACCACGTGCGCACCCGGCCCGCGCTGAGCCCCAGCTCCCGGAGGTCCTGGTCCACCCATCGGCGCGCAGGGTCCCGCTCGACCTCGTCGAGCAGACTGCCCACCCACTGCGGCGCTTCGCCGTCGGGCCGGAGCGGCCGGCACCGCTTGCACGCACGGTACCCTGCCAGTACCGCGTCCCGGGGCGTGGCGAAGAAGGTGACGTTCTCGGGCCGAGGCTTCTTGGCGGTGCACGTCGGCCGGCAGAAGATCCCGGTCGTGCGTACGCCGGTGAAGAAGACCCCGTCGTAGGAGGCGTCCCGGTTCAGGAACGCCGCGAGCATCTCGGGCCGTGGCGGCAGTGTCTGACTTTCCATACCTCCAAACTGGCAGGAGCCGGCCTGGCGCTCCACCGGAAATTCCTCGTCTAATTCCGGCACGGGTAGCGGGATACGTATGTGAAGTCGATTTTGTCAGCGTGGCCCCACGGATTCCTCCGCGAAGATCCGTTAGATGCCGGCCGGCTGGGTTCCCCTCACCCCACATGGGCCTCTACGTATCCGCGGCACCCCCCGCCCCCCCCTGCCGAGTCCGCACGTTTCTTCTCCTCAAAAGCTCTTCTTGCCAACCGCCCTCTCACTGCAGACTGTAACATGACCACCGTTCGGTGAAGCTTCGCGGCCAGTCGGAAGCTCTCCATCAAGCGAGCGTGAACGTCCCGCGCGTCCCCGCCACTGGCAAGTAGTTGGACTTGGGCGAACTCCGGATGCCATTGAACCCCGATGCAGTAGTGGCTCCCCTCTGCTTCGAAGCCCTCGAGGACCTCTTCCCCGCGCGCAGGCCCACCAGCCCTCGCGGATTGCCGCAGGTTCGAAGTCGGGCCTTGAACCGCCGCCCCTCCCGCCGCTCCGCGGGCCGAAGGAAGTACCGACTGAGCCCAATGCGCGGAATTCACCGGGATCTCGACCCCGGGGGCCGAGTCCTTACCTGCGTAGCGAGCCGGGCGATGATACCCCATGTATTGAACCTGAAGAGTTGCAGCGAGGTGCGTCTCCGCCTCCACAACGACCGTGTGTCGAGCCTTCTGGAGTCCGCCCGCGTTGAAGGGGGCGTTGTGGGTGCTGCGGGAGGTTCCGCCGAGTACGGCAATCTCCGCTCCGAGCGCCGCCGCCAATCGCCACGACCCCCCACATACCGCCAGAACGGGAATGTTGCGGCGGAAGCAATCGCAGATCGCCTCCGACTCCAAGATATGACGGGCCTTCTCCGACCGCTTCGTGGCGGTTCTACGATGCGAGGAGTCGCCTTTTTGAGTCGGATGCGCGGCAGGCCCTCCAGGAACGAACAGGGCGTCTACGTCATGGGTCAGTCTCGTCAGGACCTCTGGCGAGTCGACGAACCTATCCCATTCTCGGTAGCCGCTAGGCCACTCCCTCATTCTTCTCAGCGCGTTGAAGAGATTACGCGATATCAAGGTCTTCGCCTGGACTCGACTCTCGTGCCGGTTGGCTCCCCGGCGGGCTCTGTTCCAAAGGTAGGTTGCCTCCTCACCTCGAAGCGGGAGTACGCCCCCTTCCACGAGGCTGAGATCCAATCCATGCGCGCGACCGCCTCCGTCGGCTCGAAATGGTACGGCGATCACTGTTGCCATCCGTCCCCTCCTCCTGGCATCAAACCTCAGGAATCATGTGCCGACCGGTCCGATACCTGACCGGAGCACGGGATGACCCAACCTGCAGGACAGCAGGTCAAGACCGCAACGATACTACCGCATGGTCGCCCTCCACCCAGCCCTTTGCGCCCCCCTGGGCACTCCAATCCCCATAGCCCCACCCACCGCGTAGCGGCTCAGTCCAACTGATCGTTTCCTCACTCTCTGACCCCTCGACTCCGCTGACTATCGCGCCTAGAGTGTGGAAACAATCCTCATTCGTTACACGTCGACCGCCTCCTCCGACCCGAGCGAAGCACCGCCATGCGGAACCTCGTCGCGCTCCTGCTCGCCCTCACCGCCACCGGATGCGCCGCGGCCCACAAGCCCTCGGACTTCACGTTGATTCCGGTCCCCACGTCGCTGGTACCAGGCAAGGGCAATTTCCAGATCGGGCCCGGCACGCGCATCGCGCTTGCGGACGGCAGCGACGGGAAGTCCGAGGCCGAGCCTGGCGCCGAGCCTGACGCCGAAATCGCGCGCCTGGCCGACTTCTGGGCCGCCCCCCTGCGAGCCGCCACGGGATGGACGCTGCCCGCCGCGACGGGGGCGTGCACGAAGGGTGACATCTGCCTTCGGGTCGACCTCGATGGCTTCGCAAGCGCCAGTGGCCCCGCCGAGGGCTACGAGCTGACCGTCACCCCCGACAGCGTGGTCGTGACCGGACACGACCACGCGGGGCTGTTCTATGGGCTCCAGACACTGACGCAGATGCTCCCCGTGACGCCCAGTGGGGCGGCGGCGCTGAAACTCCCGGTGACCACGATCGCCGACGCACCCCGCTTCCCCTGGCGCGGCATGCATCTCGATGTCGGACGGCACTTCTTCGGACCCGACTTCGTCAAACGCTACATCGACGAACTGGCCCGCTACAAGATCAACCGCTTCCACTGGCACCTGACCGACGACCAGGGCTGGCGCATCGAGATCAAGCGCTACCCCCGGCTCACCGAGGTCGGCGCATGGCGGAAGGAGACGATGGTCGACAAGAACTTCGACCCGTTCATCGGTGACGGCGAGCGCTACGGGGGCTTCTACACGCAGGACGAGATCCGCGACATCGTCGCGTACGCGAAGGCGCGCTACGTCACGATCATCCCGGAGATCGAGATGCCCGGTCACTCGCTGGCCGCCCTCGCGGCCTACCCGGAGTTCGCGTGCACGCCCGGCCCGTTCGAGGTATGGACCACGTGGGGCGTCTCGAGCGACATCTACTGTCCCAAGGAAGAGACGTTCACGTTCCTCGAGAACGTGCTCACCGAGGTCATGGACCTCTTTCCCGGTCCGTACATCCACATCGGCGGGGACGAGGCGCCGAAGGGCGTGTGGGAGAAGAGCGACACCGCGCAGGCCGTGATCGCACGCGAAGGGCTCGCCGACGAGCACGAACTGCAGAGCTGGTTCATCCAGCGTATCGCGCGCTTCCTCGACGAGCACGGGCGCCGCCTCATCGGGTGGGACGAGATCCTCGAAGGTGGGCTCGCGCCGAACGCGACCGTGATGTCGTGGCGGGGGGTGGAGGGAGGCATCGACGCGGCACGCCAAGGTCACGACGTCATCATGACGCCGGGAAGCCACATGTACTTCGATCACTACCAGGGCGACGAAGATACCGAACCGCTGGCCATCGGCGGCTTCACGCCCCTGGAGAAGGTCTACGACTTCCACCCGGTGTCCGAGCAGCTCACGCCGGCCGAGGCGAAGCACGTGCTCGGCGCCCAGGGCAACGTGTGGACCGAGTATATGAAGACGTCGGATCAGGTCGAGTACATGGTCTTCCCCCGGATGTTCGCGCTCTCCGAAGTGGTCTGGTCCGCGCCCGAGCCCCGCGACTTCCCCGACTTCGCACGCCGGCTTCCCTGGCACCTCGACCGGCTCGACGCCCAGGGCATACGGTACCGCGTACCCGACGTCCTCGGCCTGGCACACGACGAACTGACGCTCGAGTCCAAAGCCAAGGTGAGGCTCCAGGCCGCCGCGCACGGCACCGTTCGCTACACCACGGACGGCGGTGAGCCGACCGCGGCCTCACCGGCGTACTCCCAGCCGTTCGACGTGAAGGTCGGTGACGGCTCGGTGGTCGTGTCGGCCCGCATGCTCCTGGTCGACGGCAGGCTGGGCCCGGTCCGGAAGGCCGCGTTCCGCCGGGTGACGGCACGGCCGGCCGTGCTGCTCGACGCACAGCTGGAGCCCGGCCTCGATGTGGACCTGTACACCGGCCGGATCCGAGCAGCCGAGGAGGTCGTCAATCGGGGCAACCTGCAGAGCAGCAGCAAGATCACCGACGTGTCGGTGCCGGATGCGGTGCCCGATACCAACTTCGGGCTGCGCTTCCGAGGGTACCTGGACGTGGCCGAGGACGGGGTCTACTCGTTCCGGCTCACCTCGCACGACGGGGCGGTGCTGCGCTTTGCGGGCATCGACTTCATCGACAACGACGGGCTGCACGGCGCACGGTCGGCCGAAGCCCAGGTACCGCTGGCGAAGGGGCTGCATCCGTTCGAGGTCGTGTATTTCTCGGCGGGCGACGGCCACACGCTGAAGCTGGAGATGGCCGACGCGGACGGCTTCTGGGCGCTGATCCCGCCCGAACGGATGCTGAGAATCAAGTCGTTCGGGCCCGCTCCAGCGGGCGGGTCAGGCACGTCGGCCCGCCAGAACCTTTCGCGCTGATCTCCTCGCCCTCGAAGGTATGAACCTCGACACCCGCCCGCTCCATGCGGCGGCGTGTCTCGGGGTTCCCACGGACCGCCACGGCCACCCGTGGGGCCACGGCCAGCACGTTGCACCCCATCGAATCGAACTCGTCGTCGGGCACCTCGACCAGCTCGATGCCGCGTTCGATCAGCTCCTGCCGGAACGGCACGGGCAGCAACGGCGAGTATACCACCGCCAGGTCCCGCGCCAGCGGGCTGATCACGGACATGAGATGGAATACGTCTGCCGGTCCGTTCCAGTGGGGAAGTGGAACCACGAGCACTTCGTCCACGGAGTCGCCGAGCAGCTTCTTGAACTGGGAGATCCCGTCGTCGTTCGTGCGATATCCGCGGCCGACCGCCACGGTCCGACACGACAACCATGTCACGTCGCCACCCTCGAGACGTCCCACTCCCGAAATCTCGCCGAGGACCGGGACATCCAGACGCTCGAAGATCCCGCGCAGCGCTCCCGGTTCGGCTCGGCGGGCCTCCTTTCCCATGGAGCAAAGGATGGCTCCCCGGTCGCAGACCACCGCCGCGTCTCGCACATAGAGCGAATCGAGGCCCAGGTCGGCAGACGGCATCCACACGATGCGGGCGCCATGTGTTTCGAGGAGCGCCGCCAAAGCGTCGGACTCCCTCTCCGCCACGTGGAAATTCGGCCGGGCCAGGTAGTTGAGGTCCCGCCACTGTCTTTCGATGGACGCTTCGTCGATGAACGCGTCCCGTGCGTGCTTGAGCAAGACCCGCCGTAGCGCGCCCACATCGGACTGGAGCGTCTCCTCCTCAACCATCGCAACGGTCCATCGGGCGTTCTCCTGGAAGGCGGAGCCGACTTGCGGCGATGAGAGTGGGAGCCGCCTCGACCCGGGACAAGGGCCCGACGCGACACCGGGGCCGTGACACACCTGTGTCGAGACTCCGTCACCAGGCGCTTGAAGAACACCCCCGTCCGGTGGCACCTTTGGCCGCACGGATGTTCACCCCCGCGTTCCCCGAGGACCTCATGAAGCGATCCCTGTTCGCAATGGCCGCCGTCGCCGGCGCGGTCTTAGCCCCCGCGACCGCCTCCGCCCAGCACCCCTGGAGCGGGCTCGACGTGGCGCGCCAGATCCAGCTCGCCGTCGAAGCCGGTCCCGAGGAATTGCGCGCGGGCGCGACCGTGCAGGGGTGGAACGCGGACGGCCAATTCGTCACGCTGCGAAAGGGCACCAACGAGCTCATCTGCATGGCGCCCAACCCGAAATCGAAAGGCTTCGAGGTATCGTGTCACCATGCGGGTCTCGAGAAGTTCTTCGCACGCGGCCGCGAGTTGACCGCGCAGGGCGTGACCGGACAGGAGCGCGTCGAGACGCGGTGGAAGGAGCACGACGCCGGCAAGCTTCCGATCCCGGCGGGCACCGTGAACTACATCCTCACCGGAAGCGGATTCGATCCCGCCACCGGCGCGATCCAGGACCCGTACCTGCGCTGGACCATCTACACCCCGGGTGCCACGACTGAAAGCACCGGGATGAGCACGCAGCCTGGCCCCGGCGCCCCCTGGCTCATGTTCCCCGGTACGGCAGGCGCGCACATCATGATCACGCCGCCGAAGTCTACGACCGGCGGAGGCACGTGAGCGCGAGACCCTGGCGCGGACCCGGACTTCCGGCGTAGGGTAGCTTTTGAAGCAACGACCTTCCCGTACCCGAGGAGCATGATGCGTCGCAACCTAGCGCTCGCCCTTTTCGCGGGATCGCTCGGCCTGGGACTGTCCGGAGCCGCCTGTGCGCAGGAACCCAGCGCCAACCTGATCGCCGTCGGCGAGATGGCGCCGGATTTCCAACTTCCTGGAGCCAGCCGCTACGGCCTGCTCCAGGATCCGGTCAAGCTGAGCGACTACCGCGGAGACACGGTGGTGCTGGCCTTTTTCTTCAAGGTCAGGACCCCTGGCTGAACAGTTCAGATGACAGCGTACCGTGATCAGTACGCAAGCCTTTTCCATGATGGACGAAACGTGGTCGTGATCGGTATCTCGAACGACTCGCCGGAGGAATTGCACTCCTGGCTCAAGGATGCCGACTTCCCGTTCCTGTTCGCGAGCGACGCGGCCAATGACGGGGCCACATACGC
>JBBSOM010000103.1:0-7698 GCA_038259715.1 Longimicrobiales bacterium | reverse complement strand
TGAGCGCGTCCCTTGCACTGGGGATGACCTTGAACGGCGCCGCCGGAGGCACCTTCGACGCCATGCGCTCCACGCTCGGGTTCGAGGGCCTGACTCAGGAGGAGATCAACGATGCCTACCGCGGCCTCCTCGATCTGCTCACGGCGCTCGACCCGGAGGTCCATCTCGACATCGCCGACGCCGTGTGGGCCAACCAGGACGTCACCTTCCACGACGCGTTCCTCGAGGCCGTGCGGGACGCGTTCCGGGCGCGGATCGAGTCGGCCGACTTCAGCGACCCGGCGACCGTGGCCGCCATCAACGGATGGGTCGCCGACAACACCGACGGACGCATCGACCGGATCGTGGAACAACTCGATCCGTCGCTCGTGATGCTCCTGCTCAACGCGGTCTACTTCGACGGGTCGTGGACCACGAAGTTCGACGCATCGAAGACCCACACGGCCGACTTCACGCGTGAGGATGGCTCGAAGGTGCGCGTCGACATGATGAACCTGCCCGAAGCCGAGTTCCCGATGGGCGGCACAGAGGCGTACCAGGCGGTGGAGCTTCCGTACGGCGGCGGCGCGTTCTCGATGGTCGTGCTGGTTCCCTCCGGAGACATGACCGCGCGCACCCTTCTGCGCGACGTGGACGCGACGGCCTGGCAGACACTCGTGAGCGGCTTGAAGACGAGGAAGGTCGATCAACTCTCCATCCCGAAGTTCACGCTCCGGTACGACCGCTACCTCAACGACGTTCTCGAAGGGATGGGGATGGGTGTGGCGTTCCGGCCCGGCGCGGACTTCACCCGGATGTCCCCCGCCGGCGACCGGATGTGCCTGAATTTCGTGCAGCAGAAGGCGTTCATCGAGGTGGACGAACGGGGCACGCGCGCAGCCGCCGCAACGAGCGTAGGGGTGAGCGTTACGTCCTTTTCCTCGTTCGTTGCGGACCGGCCTTTCGTCTTCGCCATTCGCGAGCGCCTGTCCGGCACGATCCTCTTCATGGGCATGGTCGGCGATCCGACCTACGAAGACCCAGGCGCGGAGCCTCCGGTGTCCACGTGCCGCTAGCGCTCCCACCGACACGGCCACTACCCGGACGGGCCGCGGGGGCCGCCACGGCTTGCCGCGGCAGTCCCTGAACCGCAACGCGAATGGTTATCATATTGTTTGTCCGCGATCGTCCCGGTCGTGCATTCGTACTCCCGGAGTCTCCATGATGCAAAATACGTTCTTCCGGTCCCTGGCCACGGCGGCGCTCCTGATCGCGCCGGCTTCCGGAGTCGCGCAGAGCGCTCCGTCGAACACCACCGTGAATCCGGCCCTCTACCAGGGCATGCACTACCGATTCGTCGGCCCGAACCAGGGCGGCCGGGTGACCACCGTCACCGGCGTGCCGTCCCAACCGAGGACGTTCTACATGGGCGTCGCATCGGGCGGGCTCTTCCGCACAACCGACGGGGGCGAAAACTGGGTGCCGATCACCGACGGCAAGGTGCCGCTCGGCTCGAGTGGCTCGGTGGCCGTCGCGGACTCCGACCCGAACGTGATCTGGTACGGCACAGGCTCGGACGGGGTGCGCAGCAACGTCTCCACGGGCCGCGGGATCTACAAGAGCACCGACGGGGGCAAGACGTGGTCGTTCGCGGGCCTGTACGACGTCGGCCAGATCGGCGAGGTCAGAATCCATCCCACGGACCCGAATACCGTCTGGGTCGCCGCGTTGGGCGACGCGTTCAAGCCGAACAAGGACCGCGGGATCTTCAAGACGACGGACGGAGGAAAGACGTGGAAGAAGACGCTCTTCGTCTCCGATTCCACCGGCGCGATGGACGTGGAACTCCAGCCGGGCAATCCCATGGTGGTCTACGCCTGGATGAGCCGGCTCGAGCGGAAGCCGTGGACCATCATCTCCGGCTCTCACGAAGGTGGATTCTTCAAGAGCACCGACGGCGGCGAGCACTTCACCAAGATCGACAAGGGCCTTCCGCACGACGTGATCGGAAAGGCCAACCTCGGCGTGAGCGCGGCGGATCCGCAACGGCTCTACGGGCTGATCGAGGCCAAGCCAGGCGGAGGGCTCTACCGCTCCGATGACGCCGGCGAGAGCTGGCGCCTGGTCAACGACGAGCCGGGCATGATCCAGCGCCCGTTCTACTACACGGCCCTGGGTGTCGATCCGACCAACGCGGACGTGCTGTACGGCGGCGCCGAGACCTGGTACAAATCCGTGGACGGTGGCAAGACCCTGACGAGCCAGCGGGTGCCGCATGGCGACAACCACGACATCTGGATCAATCCGCACGACGGACAAACGATGGTCCAGGCCAACGACGGCGGCGCCAACGTCTCGTTCGACGGCGGCAAGACGTGGTCGACGCAGTTCAATCAGGGCACGGCCGAGATCTACGGCATCCACATCGACCACCGCTTCCCGGTGCGCCTCTACGGGGCGCAGCAGGACGATGGCACGCACATGATGGAGAGCACCGACACCGGCGGCGAGATGAACGTGAACTGGTGGTCGGGGCCGGGGTGCGAGACGGGCCCCGTGGTGCCGCATCCGACGGACGAGAACATCGTCTACGGCTCGTGCAAAGGTCAGTTCGAGGTGATGGACCTGCGCACCGGCCAGTCCAAGGCATACTGGGTCGGCGCCCAGTCGCTCTACGGCAACCCGCCGCGCGACCTGATCTACCGTTTCCAGCGCGTGTCTCCGATGGAGACATCGCCTCACGACCCGAGCGTCGCGTACTACGGTTCGCAGTACCTGCACCGGACGCGGGACATGGGGGTGACCTGGGAGAAGATCTCCCCGGACCTCACCGCGAACGACCCTTGTTGCCAGGGCGCGGGCGGAGAGCCGATCACGCGTGACGTCACCGGAGAGGAGTTCTACAGCACTCTTTACGCGATCACCGAAGCGGCGAACGAGCCCGGCGTGATCTGGACGGGTTCGAACGACGGGCCGTTCTACATCACGCGCGACGACGGCAAGACGTGGACGAACGTCACCCCGAAGGATCTGCCCAAGGGCGGGCGCGTCGCGTTCATCGACGCCTCCACGCACCGGAAGGGGTCGGCGTACTACGCGGTCTACCGGTACCTACTGGGCGACTACGCGCCCTACATCTACCGCACCGACGACTACGGCCAGACGTGGACACGCCTGACCGACGGCAAGAACGGGATTGCCCCGGATGAGCCGACCCGCGTCGTGCGTGAGGACCCGGATCGCGAGGGGCTCCTGTACGCCGGCACGGAGTTCGGAATCTACGTGTCGTTCGACAATGGAGCCCACTGGCAGTCGCTCCAACTGGACCTGCCCAACGTCCCGATCAACGACATCGAAGTACACGGAAAAGACCTGTTCATCGCCACGCAGGGCCGGTCCATGTGGGCACTCGACGACATCTCGTCGCTGCAGCAGATCGGTGCGACTACGGACGTCGCCGCGGTTCATCTGTACACGCCGCGAGGCGGCTACCGCACGGCGGCCGCGCCCGACCTGCTCGGACCGATGATCGACTACTACCTGCCCTCCGGAACGTCGGGCGATGTGACGATCGATATCCTCGACGACGCCGGCGCCGCCGTGGCGTCCTATTCCAGCGCAAAGCGTCCGCAACAGCAGCAGCAGCGCGGTGGATTCTTCCGCCGTGGTCCCGCGCCCCCGACGGTAACCACAAACACCGGCTTCAACCGCATGGTATGGGACGTGAAGAACGCCGACGGCATCACCATGACGCCCGGCACGTACCAGGCGCGCCTGAGCGTGGGTGGCGCCACCCAGATCGCAGCCTTTCAGGTGTCGATCGACCCGCGCATCGCCGAGGGTGGCGTGACCGTGGCGGACCTGCGCGAGCAATACGCGCACAACGAGCGCATGCACGCCATGACCGGCGAGGTGCGCGACCTCGTAGCGCGGGTGCAGAAGGCCATGGACGGCGACCCGACGATGAAGGAGAAGCTGGCGCCGATCGCCGAAGAGCTCATGACGCCCCCGATCCGGTACAGCAAACCGGGCCTCGAGGACCAGATCACCTACCTGGCCCGCATGACGATGAGCGTCGACCAGAAGATCGGACATGACGCGGTGGAGCGTGCGAACGTACTGCGTAAGGAACTCGACGACATCACCAGGAAAGCCAACGCGATCTTGACGATCACGAACTGAGGCACGAGCCGGCCCGACAGATCTCGGAGCCGGATCTCAGAGGGAGGGGCCGGAGGCGAGCGATTCGCCTCCGGCCCCTTTGCCGGTCCGGCGTGTAGGAGCGTTCATGCACTCGCGAATGCTCACGCTCGTTCTCACGCTCGGAGCCCTTGCCGCCGCCCTCGCGGCGCCCGCGCCGCTCCATGCCCAATCCATGCTCGATCTGCTGCAGAGCATCCGAGCGGGCGGCGGGTGGGTGGAGATCCCCATCCACGACGGGCAGGGCACGCTCACCACACCGGCGCTCCCGACCGCCGGGATGACCCTGGAAGGATGCCTGCAGGTCTACGCCGGGCAAACAGGCGCGTGGGAGATCCACGCACGCGATATGCTGGGAAGCGGCAAACTCGATTTGAAGGTCGCCCCCGGCGAGCCAAGGACGTTCCTCTACCAGCCCGGCCCCCAGGGCCAACTCCGCGTGGACGCGCACTGGAGCGAGCCGCGTGACACCACCCTGCTGCTCTGGGTGGGGTTGAAGACACGGTTTCAGCCGAAGCGTGACGCGTGTGCGCCGGTGTACGGGGACGAGGACCGGGACGGCGTGTGAGCGTACGCCCCGCCCGACGCCCGGACTACTCCAGCATCGTGAATCCGGGCTCGTCCGGGGCCGCGTGCACGTCCGACCGGGAGTTGATCACCCGAGCGCATGTGTTCCAGCGCAAAATCGCGTCGTCGTTCCCATGCGGCCGCACCGCGGCGGCACGCTCATAGTGCGCCATCGCCTTCACGAACCAGTCGTGGGCGAGGTGCCCTGACGGGAACGTTGCGTGTCCGAGCTTGGCGAACGCCATCCGCTCGCACGCGATCCCCCGATAGTACTGCCGCTCGTAATCGCTGGGTAGCTGCTCGATGAAGTGCATGGTCGACCCATGCGTGGAGCCCCCCTCCATCCCGAACTGATCGCAGAGGGCGAGGCACAAGGTGACCAGCGTCTCGGGGTCTCCCGGCTCGACCGCGAGGATGTCCCGGCAGATGCTCTCAGCCAGAAACGGCTGGTTGAGCAAGCGGTAGTGGCCCGCCTTCTTACGCGCCCCATCGACCGCCTCGCGCGACAGCTTCTTCAGCTCCAGCATCCAGCCTCCCCCGGCGTCCTCGCCGTCTGTGTCGACTGCGTTTCCGAGCGCTCCGCCTCAGTTCTTCTGCTTTGGCTTTCCCATCACGAGTTGGACCAACTTCATCACGGGATCGTAGGCGCGATCCACGACCCGCTCCTTGAGGGGGATGATCGCGTTGTCCGTGATCGTGATCCCCTCCGGACAGACCTTGGTGCAGCACTTGGTGATGTTGCAATAGCCGATGCCGTGCTGCTCGCGCAGGTCGTCGAGCCGGTCGGCGGTGTCGAGCGGGTGCATTTCGAGCCCGGCCGTGTGCACCAGGAACCGGGGCCCGATGAAGTCGGCATGCCGGTGGTGGTCGCGGAGTACGTGGCAGACGTCCTGACACAGAAAGCACTCGATGCACTTCCGGAACTCCATGACGCGGTCCGCGTCCGCCTGATACATCGTGCGCGTACCGTCTTCCCGGTCGGGTGGCCCGGGCTTGAACGGCTGGATCTTCTTCTTGACCTCGTAGTTCCAGGACACGTCCGTGACCAGGTCGCGGATCAAGGGGAACGCGCGCATCGGCTCGACGGTGATCGGCTTTCCCTGCGGCAGGTCGTCCAGCCGCGTCATGCACATCAGCTTGGGCATGCCATTGATCTCCGCCGAGCATGAACCACACCGGCCCGCCTTGCAGTTCCAACGCACGGCGAGGTCGTGCGCATGTTCGGCCTGCACACCACGGACTGCGTCCAGAACGACGTAGCCGGGGCGCACGTCCACCTCGTAATCGTGGAACTCGCCACCGCTCGCGTTCCCGCGCCAGATCTTCAGAGCGACACTGGCCATCAGCCGATCTCCTCGATGATGTCCTTCAGATCCTTTCGGATCGGGGTCACGGCTCGATGCTCCACCTCCATGGCGCCGTCCGTACCTTTCCGCACCACCAGATTGACGTTCCCCCACTCGGGGTCCTTGCCTTGATGGTCATTGCGCGAGTGCGCTCCGCGGCTCTCCTTGCGCTCGCGCGCCGGCCGCACGATCGCCTCGGCAACGGTGAGGATGCTCCTGAGTTCGAGCGCCGCGTGCCACGCGGGGTTGAACTCCCTGTTGCCCCCCACCGTCATCGTCTGCGCCTGGCGGGCGAAGGCCTGGATGCCGTCCAGCGCACGGGCCAGACCCTCGTCGTCGCGGACGATGCCCGCGTTGTCTTGCATGTGCTCCTGGATGGCCATGAGCAACCGGTGCGGACCGATGCTGTCGGGGGACTGGGTGAGGTCGAGCGGCTCGAGTGCGCTGCGCATCGCCGACTGGACCTGCCCCTCGTCGACGGTCCCGACACCATGCTCGTTGGCGAACACGGCGGCGTGATCACCCGCGCGCTTACCGAAGACCAACAAGTCCGAGAGGGAGTTCCCGCCCAGTCGGTTCGCGCCGTGCAGGCCGCCCGCGCACTCTCCGCAGGCGAACAGGCCGGGTACGGTGGACATCTGGGTGTCGGCGTCCACGCGGATGCCGCCCATCGCGTAGTGCGTGGTGGGCCCGACCTCCATCGGCTCCCGGGTGATATCGAGTCCCGCCAGCTCCTTGAACTGGTGGTACATGCCGGGAAGCTTGCGCTTGATGTGCTCCTCTGCGTTGGGGATCTTGTCGGCGATCCACGCGATGTCGAGGAAGACGCCTCCGTGCGGGCTGCCGCGGCCCTCCTTGACCTCCCGCAGAATGCACCGCGCCACGTGGTCGCGCGTGAGCAACTCGGGCGGGCGGCGCGCCTCCTTGTCGCCGATGACGTAGCGCCAGCCCTCTTCGGGCGTGTCCGCCGTCTGATCCTTGTAGAGCGGGGGGATGTCGTCGAACATGAACCGGCGTCCCTCGCTGTTCTTGAGGATGCCGCCCTCGCCCCGCACGCCCTCCGTCACCAGGATCCCCTGGACGCTCGGCGGCCACACCATGCCGGTCGGATGGAATTGCACGAACTCCATGTCCACGAGCTCGGCGCCGGAATGGTACGCGAGGGAATGCCCGTCGCCCGTGTATTCCCACGAGTTGCTCGTGATCTTGAAAGCCCGCCCGACCCCGCCGGTCGCGAGGATCACTGCCCCCGCGGTGAAGACCCGAAAGCGCCCGCGTTCACGGTCGTACCCCACCGCGCCCACGACCCGGTCCCCGTCCTTGAGCAGATCGGTGATCGTGACTTCCATGTGGACGTCCACGCCCTGGTGGACCCCGTGGTCCTGCAGCGTGCGCAGCATCTCCAGGCCGGTGCGATCGCCGACGTGAGCGAGGCGAGGGTATGCGTGGCCGCCGAAGTTGCGCTGCAGGATTCGCCCGTCCGGTGTGCGGTCCATGAGCGCGCCCCAGGATTCCAGCTCCCGGACACGGTCCGGAGCTTCCCGGGCGTGCAACTCCGCCATCCGCCAGTTGTTGAGGTACTGACCCCCGCGCATCGTATCCGCGA
>JBBSOM010000102.1:0-7707 GCA_038259715.1 Longimicrobiales bacterium | reverse complement strand
CGGCTATGCGCCGAGCTTCGAGGAGATCGCCGCGTCGTTCGGCTATTCGTCGCTTGCGACGGTCCACGAGCACCTGAGCAATCTGGAGCGCAAGGGCTACATCCGGAAGTCCTACAACGAGAGCCGCTCCATTGAACTCGTGCACGCCGGCGTGGGTGCGCCGACGCTCGAACTGCCACTCCTGGGCACAGTCGCGGCCGGCCTCCCCATCGAGGCCATCGAAGACACGGGAACCATTTCGGTTCCCCCCGACCTGGTGCGCAGACAGCGGGAGAACTACGTGCTGCGGGTCGAGGGCAACTCGATGATCGAGGAACAGATCCGCGACGGCGACTACATCGTGGTCCAGGCGCAAGAGCACGCCGAAGACGGCGAAATGGTAGTCGCCCTCGTCGGCGGGGACTCCGCCACTGTCAAGAAGCTGTACCGGGAAGGCGGCAACAGGATCCGCCTGCAGCCGGCCAATCCCACGATGGAGCCGATCATCGTGGACGCACGCGACGTGCGCATCCAGGGCATCGTGGTCGGGGTGATCCGGCGGTATTAGGCAGGCTCCTGGGAGTTCGCGGGTCGATCGATACCATACACCACGACGTGCGGCACGCCGACTTCATCGGCGACCACTCCCGTGGCGTGGGTCCCGCCCACCTGGGTGAGGTGAGGCGAACCCCCTACGCGGACCCTGGCTACCGGTCGGCCCTCACGGTCGAGCGCCAGCCAGGTGGTGGAGTCGGTCTCGAGGGGGTGGTAGTCCTCGACCCACACACCGCCGCCCTCGACCGGAATCAAGCGAAGGTACGCTGCCCGCTCGTGCGCGAAGACGGTGCTTTCGAGCTGATCCTGGACGAGTCTCCGCTCGTCAGCCGACTCGGCCCAGTGCGATTGCTCATCTTTCCACTGCGTCTCGAGGGACCGAGTCACCGTCCTGTCCGGTCCCGACCACTCCGTGCGAGCCACCACCTTGCCGTGGAGGTCACGCAAGTCCACTGAGTAAGACCGACCCGTCCCCACCCACAGTCCATCGGTGTTCGCGGCAAACGTGGTGATGGGGCTGAACGTTGGCGTCACGATCGACTGTTCATCCAGTCTGACCCATTGCCGCAATGGGTACGTGCCGACCTCCCGCACCCGCCGTCCGTTGAGGTCGTACATCAAGACGGTCGTGGGATTGTCCTCCGGAGTGGGGCCGGTCGGGGCTCTGACCTTGGAGTCCTGAACCAGAAGAAACTCGCCGTCCACGACACCGATCAGATCCAGGGTACCCAGGTCTCCTTCAAGCCTCACTGCACGAACACTCGACAGGTCGCCGCTCAGCACGGTCACCCTCCGGAGTGAGCGATCACCCACGACAAGTGAGTCGCCCCGAATCACGGCAACCCCGCTCAGGGTTCTGAACTCGCCAGGGCCGTCTCCGATTCTGCCCGTCTTCGCTACCAGACCACCGCTGCGGTCGAGAAGCAGAACTTCGCCACTGCCGGCGTTCAGGACGACCACCCGGCCGTCGCCGAGGCGCCTCGCGCCGGTAACGCGGTAGAAGCCACCATCCTGAGTGGCGTCGGTTTCCGCCCAATCACTCGCCGCCCGGAGTTCCCAGACCGGTAGGGACTCGAGCGCTGAGCGGGGCGCGCTGAAGACGGATACGCCACTCCCGGCTTCCGTAGACTGCGATATCCGGGTATCACCGCGGTCGGGCGGGGCCGCGCAGGTAGCCAAGCAGGTGGTCAGGCCGATGCTCAGGCAGGCGGCCCGGACCCACGCGACGCCGGGCGCGCGAACTGGGCCACCGAGCCGAGTCACGTGCGACATGCGCTATCGATGTCCGGTCGTGAGCAGGATGGCGGCGCCACTCCCGGCGAGTACGCCATATCTTGCTTCCGCAACGATGGAGGGGAGGAGTTGCACACGCTCGAAGCCCTCCAGGCGGAGATGACGTAGGAAACCCACCGTATCGTTGATGGGGCGACGCTCTGCTCTCGTCAAGCCCTGAGGACTCGACACCGCCGGAATGCCGACCGGCTAGCCCGTCATGACCGTTCAGGACTGTCGAAAGTTGTCCCATCCAGACATGGACAGCTTTTCGGATTCGAAGGCGGTGGGACCCGACGTAGGGTGCGGAAGCGGCAGGCGTGACGCCCCCGGGCCGCCCTACGGCTCATCGCGGCGCAGGTCGGGCTCGGCAAGCCTCCGGAGGCGGGTTCGGGCGGTGTCGGTCACGTCAGAGAGCCGCCCGACCCCGGCTTATATTTCGGGGTGTCTTCGGTGTCATCCGAGAAGGAGGCCTCGCCGTGTTTCGGGTTCCAGCATCGCGTTCTGTTCGCTCTGGTGGGTCTGCCGCGGCCGGCCGTTCCGCCGATGCCGTTCGTTCCACCGCTGCCGCTCGTTCCGCCGCTGCCGGTTACTGCGACCTGGCGCTGCGCCGGTGGCCCTCCGCCCGATGGGCCGTCGTCCGGGAGGAGGCGCCCGCTGCCTACGGCGAGGTCACCCCCGCGCTCGGGACGGCCCCCGCGTTGGACGGGGTCCCCGCGCTCGTGCCGGCACATGCGCTCGACGAGGTCACCGCGCTGGACCCGGCCCCCGCGCTCGATGAAGACGATGCTATCGAGGCGCTCGGCGACGAGATCGCCGTGTTGGCCGCCCACATCCACGCGGCCACGCACCGGATGCTCGTGCTGATCGCCGACTTCGACGCACGGCGTGGATGGGAACGTGACGGACACCGGTCCTGCGCGCACTGGCTCGCCTTTCGGACGGGCATCGACCTGGGCTCCGCGCGGGAGGGAGAAGGTCCGCACGGCGCGCGTGCTCGTGAACTTGCCGGCCACCAGCGCGTGCATGGAGCGGGGCGAGCTGTCGTTTTCGCAAGTCCGCGCGCTGACCCGTATCGCGACGCCCGAGAACGAGGCCGACCTGCTGGAACTCGCGCGCGGCTGCACCACGGCACAGCTCGAGCAGGTCGTGCGGGGTTGGAAGCGGGGCAGCCGGAAGGACGAGGCGACGCGCGAGCGGGAGCGTCATGAGGGCCGGACCTTCTCGGTCTTTCCGGGCGAGGATGGGATGTACCGGGTGAAGGGCCGGCTCGAACCCGAAGTGGCCGCAGTCCTGATGCGTGCGATCGAAGCTGCGACCGACGCGCTGTATCGGAGGCACCGGGTTGGCTCGGCACGCGCCGAAGTCTGTGCCGCACTGGCCGGCGAAGACGAGACGCGGAAGGCCGCCGCGCAGCGGCGCGCGGATGCCCTCGGGTTGCTCGCGGAGCGGGCGCTGGCCGCGGGATTTGGTGGGGTGGACGGCGGCAAGGGCGCCGGGAACGGGGCCGCCGAGGAGGAGGCCGCCGAGGACGAGGCGACCGAGGGCGCCGGTGCCCACAAGGCTCCGATCTCCGGTAGCCGAGCTGAGCGCTTCCAGGTCGTGCTGCACGTGGAGGAGGCGACGCTTGTGGAGGAGCCGAACGTTCCGGAAGGGTGGACGCGGGAGTCGGCGGTCGGTCAGCCCACCGCCGGCTCGGATGCTCCCGATTCGCCACGTCCTGTGGTGGATCGTGCCGATCCGGGACCACGATCCCACCTCGACGACGGCACACGCGTTGCAGCTGAAACGTCCCGGCGGCTGTCGTGCGACGCATCGCGGGTCCAGGTCACGCACGGGCAGGGCGGCTCCGTGCTCGATGTCGGACGAAAGACGCGCACGATTCCTCCTGCCCTCCGACGCGCACTGGACGCGAGAGACCGCGGCTGCCGCTTCCCCGGGTGCGGCCTCCGCTTCACTGATGCGCATCACGTGGAGCACTGGGCCGACGGTGGCGAGACCAAGCTCGACAACACGCTGCTCGTGTGCCGCGTGCACCACAGACTGCTGCATGAAGGGGGATGGAGGGTGGTGTGGTGGGGAGCCGGCCGGGCGGTATTCGTGGATCCACGCGGCGGTGAACACTTCGACGGCGGGTGGGCGGCGCCCAGTCACCGTAGGACGCCGTGTGCCGGGAAGACACCCTGTGCCGGCAGCGTGGACGCGCTGGTGGACGCGCTCGTGGAGGCGAACCGGCTTCGCGGCGTGGAACCGGACTGGCGGACGGCCGGCGCCCGTTGGAAGCGGATCGAGGACGTGCCGGACGAGGTGTGGGTCAGGGCGATGGAGGCATTGGGTTAGAAACGCCCGTCAACGAAGAGTGGTCCTGGAAGCCGTGCGTTCAACGGATTCCCGTATCGACGCCGACCGCCTACCTGTCGAGACTCCGTCACGTCCGGCCTTATCGAGCAGGCCGTCCAGCTCAGCCAACACCTCTCCAGCCGGAACGGTCGTTACGTTGCCGCTTCGCAACTCTTCGAGGCGTCGGCTGATCTCGACGTTCCAGGCCTGCTCGATCTCGGCTTCCTCGTCGAGGCTGTCAATGAGAGCCTCTGCCAAAGCCGCCCGCTCCTGGCGCGGCACTCGCCTTGCCTCCGCCTCGATCAATGGTGATCACGCGTTCGTGGCCACCTTGAGCCGCTCCAAGGCGTCACGGGCCGCGCCGGACCCAATCGACTCGGCCGCCATCTCAGCGGCTTGCGGGAGCGTGGTCGCCAGCCCCGACACGTAGATCGCGCCGGCCGCGTTGAGGATGGTGGCGTTCCTCGGCGCACCCAGTTCGCCGTCCAGGGCCCGGAGGATCATGGTGGCGTTCTCCGCGGGTTCGCCGCCGCGCAGGCCTTCCAGGTAGGAGTGGTCCGCGCCCAGGTCGCGCGGCTTGATCTCATACTCGCGGATCCCGGCCTCCGACAACTCGGCCACCCGCGTGTGCCCGGCGGGACTGATCTCGTCCATGCCCGGGGCGCCGTGGACCACCAGGGCACGCAGGTGCCCGAGCTCGGCGAGCGCACGCACGACCAAGCCGATCATGCGCGGGTCCGACACCCCCACGACCTGCCGGCGCGCGCCGGCTGGATTGGTGAGGGGTCCCAGCAAGTTCATGATCGTCGCGATACCGAGCCCACGACGCACCGGCCCCACGTGCTTCATGGCCGGGTGAAGCAGAGGAGCGAACATGAAGACGATCCCGACCTCCTCGAGGACCTCGCCCATGCGCTCCGGGGTGAGGTCGATCTTCACGCCCAACGCCTCCAGCACGTCGGCGCTTCCGCTCTTCGACGTGAACGACCGGTTGCCGTGCTTGGCGAGCCTCACGCCGGCGCCCGCCGCGACGAGCGCGGCCGCCGTCGAGATGTTGAAGGTCCTGATCCGCCCACCACCGGTGCCCGCGGTGTCCACGAGGGACTCGGGGGACGAGGCCCGCACCGGAACCATCGCCTTACGGAGCGCCCTGACGCCCCCGGCGACCTCGGCGGGACTGACCCCTTTCGCACGCATCCCGACCAGGAGTCCGGCCATCTGGATCTCCGTCGCCGCACCCGACATGAAGAGGTCGAACGCGCTCTCGGCCTCCCCTGCCGACAGGTCCTCGCTCTCCGCGACCTTTTCCATGAGGCGCGCAAGATCAACCGGACCGCTCGTCCCCGTCCTACGTTCCAAGACACTCCTCCCTCTCGACTCCATGACGTTCGGCAAGCCGAAATCCTAATCCCCATGCGGCTTTTCGGTCAATGCGCGCGCCCCTCCGGCTCGCTTGACAACCACCCCCTCCCGGGTACCTTTCCGCCGTGGAAGCCCAGGCCGCGAACCGACTGCGCATGACCGTCCACTACGACGGCGGGCACTTCTTCGGTTGGCAGTTCCAACCCATCCAGCGCACCGTCCAGGGCGAGTTGGAACGCGCCCTCTCCCGCTTGGCGGATCAGCCTCGCTCGGTCCTCGCTGCGGGCCGCACCGATCGGGGGGTGCACGCAACCGGCCAGGTCGCGACGGTGGACATGCCCGTCCGGTGGTCCGCATCCGACCTGCAACGCTCGCTCAACGCCATCCTGCCGCGCGACATCTGGATCGAAGACGTGCACACGGTCCATCCCGACTTCCACCCGCGCTTCGACGCGGTGGCCCGCACCTACACCTACCGGATCGGAACCGCCCCCGGGGCCCGCTCACCTTTTCACCGGGGATGGTGCTGGGCGCTCGGCAGAGCCCTGCCACGCGAGCTGCTGGACACCGCCGCCGCGCATCTGCCCGGCGAGCACTCCTTCGCCTCGTTCCGAAAGGCCGGCCAACCTGAGCGGGGAGACCGCTGCACCGTGGCCCGCGCCGCGTGGACGCCCTGGGAATTGGGCGTTGAATTCACCATCACGGCCGACCGGTACCTCCATCACATGGTGCGCTATCTGGTGGGCACGATGGTCGGCATCGCCCGGGGCCACCGGCCCGCGACGGACCTCCCCGCTCTGCTTCTGGGGCAGCCGCGGCTGGAGACGTCCCCCCCGGCCCCACCGGAAGGGCTCTTCCTGACCCTGGTGGAGTATCCCGACTCCGCTGCGAATCGAGTAGATTAGCCGTCCCGAAGCCGAACCGGAGATCGCCCCGAGCATGAAGATCTTTCTCGACACCGCCGACCTCAAGGAGATCCGCCGCGCAGCGGACGCGAACCTGATCGACGGGATCACGACGAATCCGTCCCTCATCGCCCAGGTCGCCGGCGACCGCGACCCGAAGGAGATCTACCGCGAGATCTGCGAGATCGTCGACGGACCGATCAGCGCCGAGGTCGTGGCCACGGACAAAGACACGATGCTCGTGGAAGGCAGGAAACTCGCGAAACTACACGACAACATCGTCGTCAAGCTTCCGCTCACCGAGGATGGACTCCGGGCCTGCCGCCAACTCGTCTCGGAAGGCATCCGCACCAACCTCACGTTGTGCTTCTCCGTGTCCCAGGCGCTCCTCGCCGCGAAAGCGGGTGCGACGTTCGTGTCTCCGTTCGTCGGACGCATCGACGACGTCTCGGGCGAGGGAATGCAGTTGATCCACCAGATCCGGCAGGTGTACGACAATTACGGATACGACACCGAGATCCTGGCGGCGTCCCTGCGCCACCCCATGCACGTCGTGGAGTGCATGCTCATCGGCGCGGACTGTGCGACGATGCCGCCGAAGGTGCTCTGGCAGCTCTCCCGGCATCCGCTGACCGACAAGGGGCTCGACGCCTTCTTGTCGGACTGGGACAAGTTGGGCGCGACGATCTGACCGGTCGATGATGCAAAACCGCCGTCTCGAAAGGTGGGCCAGATGACGCTGCGGCACGGACGAGTGATGTGGCCGGTGTTGGCGACGCTCATAGTCGCGTGCGCGCCGGACGGGAGTGCTGTGACCCAGCGAGCCGAGGCTGCCAACGCGCCTCCGGCCACGTCGCCCGCGGCGCTGAGTCGAGAGCAGGAGACGGCGGCGCTCCCGCAAAGCGCCGATTCCACGCAATCCGCTCAGGCCAAGGCGCCCTCGATCGACGCCTCGCGCAACACCGCGATCGTCCAGGCAGCCCACCGGGTCGCACCGGCCGTGGTCAACGTGAGCGTGATCTCTCGGGAGACCGTCCAGCCCAGCTCGATGTGGGAGAGCTTCTTCGTCACTCCGGGCAGTCAGCGGCGGACGGCCGGGTGGGGCTCGGGCGTGATCGTGCGCGCCGATGGGATCATCCTGACCAACGACCACGTGGTCCGGAACGCGGAGAAAATCAAGGTCACGCTTCCGGACGGTCGCGACTTCGAGGCCACATTGGTCGGCACGGACCAGGCCGCGGACATCGCGGTCCTGCGCATCCACGGCGACAGCCTTCCCGTCGCGCCCATAGGG
>JBBSOM010000101.1:0-7740 GCA_038259715.1 Longimicrobiales bacterium | reverse complement strand
CTCGCGCGGCTCTTCGCGCCGGAAGCGTACGGGGCCTATTCCACCGGCCTGATCGTGGCGAGCCTCGCCCTGCTCGTGGTTGGCGGCGGCATCCACCCCTACGTGGTCAAGGCTCCCGACGAAGAGCTGGGTGTGTCGTTCTGGTCTGCGGCGGTCCTGTCGTCGGCGCTCGGCGTCACCTTCGCCGCGATCATGGTGATCGGCAGCCCGCTTCTGGCGAACGTGCTCCACGATCCGGACCTGGTCGTCGTGCTGGTGATCCTGTCGTTCTCCGTGTTCGAGACGGCCGTCACCCTGCCCCTGACGCTTCTCGACCGTCGTTTTCGTTTTGGTTTGGCCCGCGGGGTCGAGGGAGCCGGAGTGGGGGCCGGGCTCGGGGCGACGGTCTTGTTGTATCGGGCGGGCATGCGCCCCGTGTACGCAATGGCGACGGGATACAGCGTCTCGATCGCGGTCAGGGGACTTGCCTTCTGGCGTGCGGGGCGCCCGCTCCCGGCCTTCGCGTTCGAACGGGCCGAGTTCCTGCGGCAGCTCCGGTTCAGCGCTCCCCTGATCCTCGCGAGCGGCTTCGCCTTCATGGAGGCCCGGGCCGACGACATGGCCGTGCGCTACTTCTGGGGCAACGAGAGCCTTGGGCTCTACGCCGTCGCGTTCTACGCGCCCGCGCTTCTGCGTGAGGTGATCCTCGCGATCGACCGGGTCACCCTGCCGATCTTTGCCGGGCTCCACACCCGGAGCGAGCTCCATGACCAGTTCTCCACTTCGACGAGGCTGTTGGCGCTCATAAGCGTCCCGGCGGGTTTCGGTCTGGCGGCCTTTTCACACCCGATCACGGCCTTCGCACTGGGTGACCGATGGCTCGCCGCGGCACCGCTCATGTCGATCCTGGGCATCGCCTTCGGGCTCAAGGGGTGCCTCGGCCTGAATTGGGGGCCGCTGATCTACCTGTCGAACTCGACGCACTACCTGGCTCGCACGACCGTCGTCAACGCACTTCTCACCCTGATGGTGGCCGTGCCGCTCGTGGCATGGCTCGGACCCATCGGGGGTGCTTGGTACGCGTTGCTGGACTCGCTCCTCATCGGACCCCTGCAGCGCTTCCCGCTGATTCGCCGGGTGTTGGGGGACCTCGACTTCCTGGGCGCGTCCGTCCGCCCGATCCTCGTGTCCGCCGTGCTCGCGGGCCTGGCGTGGGCGCTCGGGTCTCAGGGGCTCGACGCGCCCGTCGGCTTCGCGGGCTTCTTCGTCTACTTCATGGCGGTCGTGGGGCTCGTGCTGGCGATCGATCGGAAATTGAGGAGCACGCTCAGGCGATCCTTCCATCCGGCCTGACGCGAGCCGTTCGCGTTGACCCGCCGAAGCCGGTTGGGGTACTTTCCGAGCGGTCGCGGACCCATCCAGGAGAGTCATGAGGGGCAGACAGCGCAGTGTGCTCGGCGCAGCGCCGGCCCTGGCGGTGCTTGGCGTGGTCGCGGCCTTTCTGGCGGTGACAGATCCCGAGTCCCGCATCGCCGTGCCCCTTCTCGCGACGCTCGGCCTCATCGCCACGATGGCCCTGGCCCGGGCGCAGGACGAGGATGAGGTCCGGACCTTCCTGCGCGACCTTATGCTGTTGGGCGTCGGCGCGCGACTCCTGCTCTTCGCCCTGATCCACCAGACCGTCGGCGCATACGTGTTCGCCCCCGACCAGCACGCGTACGAGCGGATGGGTGCGGCGATCGCGAGCGCGCTGGCCGGACAGAGCGCCTTTCCGGGCGCGATCGCGGAGGGGGTCCAGGTGGCCTTTCCGTGGATGAACGCACTGGCGATCACCGCGTTCGGTAACGCGAACGAGGTGATGCCGATGATCAACCTGTTCCTCTCGGTCTGGGTGGCGGTGCCGGCCTACCACCTCGGACTCTTGCTGGTGCGTGGGAATCACGGGGTCGCCCGCTGGACGGCGGGCCTGGCGACCTTCTTCCCGTCCCTCATGCTCTGGTCCGTCCTGAACATCCGTGAATCTCCGACCATCTTTCTGGTGGTCATATGTGTCTTCCTTTTCGCGCGCTTCCAGATCAAGGCGAGCCTCTGGGATCTGATGGGCGCCATCGTCTGTCTCCTGCTGATCATGCTCTTCCGTCAGTACATCATGGCGCTGGTGGCGGCGGGGGCCGGTGCGGGAGTCCTGATGGGCAAGAGCCGGTCGCCCGCGCGGTCCCTGCTGCTGGGGAGCGTCGTCCTCATGGCGTTCGCGTTTGCCGCGCAGCGGCTCGGGCTGGCGGGCAATCTGGCCGACGACCGATCGCTGGAGACGCTGCAGTACCTGCGTCAGGACATGGCCCGGGGCGCCGGCTCCGCCTACGGGGCGGGCGCGGACGTTTCAACGGTGGGAGGGGCGGCGTCCTTCCTCCCGGTCGGCCTGGCGTACTTCCTGTTCGCGCCCTTTCCCTGGGAAGTCTCGTCGTCGCTCGAGATGATCACGCTGCCCGAGACCCTGGTGTGGTACACGATCATCCCGTTCACATTCTGGGGCCTCTGGCTCTCGATCCGTCACGACCTCAGGCGCTTCACCGTTCCGCTCGCGACGCTCATCACCGTGACCTTCGCCTACGCTCTGGTCGAAGGAAACGTGGGCACGGCCTATCGCCATCGCGCCCAGATCCTTCCCCTGATCTTCCTGTTCTCCGCCATCGGTATTCGTGATGTCTGGGCCCTCCATGTGGCGCGGAAGCAACGCGGTGGGCGACGCCGGAGGCAGGCGAGCCGCCTCCAGACCCAGCCCGAATCCGCGTCCCGAGGCCCACCGCATCCGCACGGCGGCCGGAATTGACGCGGACGGGACCCATCCGGGTGCTCACGCTCATCGAGTCGCTCCGGCCGGGCGGGGCGGAGCGCCTCGTCGCCACCACTCTGCCACGTCTCGATCCGGCTCGGGTGAGCCCGATCCTGGCGTATCTGTCCGAGCCGGCGGACCTGGCGCCCGCGCTCACCGCCCAGGGGGTTCCGGTGCACCGGATCGGATTCCGCGGGCCGGCGGACATTCCCGGCGCGGTTCGACGCGTCCGCCGGCTGATGCGTGCGGAGGGCGTGGACGTCGTCCATACCCACCTTTATTTCGCCAACGTGGTCGGCCGCCTGGCTTCCCTCGGGTCGGTGCCTGTCGTGAGCACCCTGCACAATCCGGACTACACGTGGGAGGCCCGGCCGTCGCTCCGGTTCGCGGGCCGGAAAGGGCTCGACAGGCTGTCGTTGCGGCTGGCCCGTCCCCACCTCATCGCGGTGAGCGAAGAGGTGCGTCGGGACTACGAGAAGCATTTTCATCTGAAGGACATCGAGGTCCTGTACAACGCCATCGACGTGGACTGTTTTCGGCGGGAGGTCCAGGCGGTCGACCGCATCGCGGCGCGGCGCGCGCTGGGAGCCGTCGACAGCGACGTCGTCCTGCTCCACGTCGGCCGCTTCCATCGTCAGAAGGGCCACGACCTGCTGTTGGAGGGCTTCTCCGTCGCGCTTCGCGAAATGCCCTCGCTCCGCCTCGTGCTCGTGGGGACGGGGGCGCTCCAGTCGGCGATGAGGGCGCGGGCCGAGCAACTCCAACTCGGCGATCGCGTGCTCTTCGTCGGGAGCGTCGTGGACATGCCCCGGCTCTACGCGGCCGCCGATCTCTTCGTCTTTCCGTCTCGTTACGAAGCGTTTGGACTGGCCCTGCTGGAGGCGATGGCCGCGGGGTTGCCGTCCGTCGTCTCGCGGGTCGGGGGGATCACGGAGGTCGCCTCACCGGAAGGGTCGTTGACGGTCGACGCGGTGCGCGCGCACGAACTGGCCCACGCGTTGGTTCGGCTCGGGCGAGACGCCGGGCTCCGGACGCGGATGGGTGCGGCCGCGGCCCTCCATGCGCAGCGCTTCGACGTGGCGCGGATGATTCCGCGCCTCACGGCCATCTATGAGCGGCTCTGACCTCGGGGACCACGCCGTCGCGGTCGATCCCGGGCGCGTTCGCGTCTGGCTGGGTGCGATCCTCCTCGTCGCGCTCCTCCTCCGGACGCTCATGGCCGTGGCGTGGCCTCTGCCGCTCGGGGGGGACGAGGTGGACTACGACCGGCTCGGAATCTCAATCGCGGCGGGGCGGGGGATCGTCGACGAGACCGGGCATGCCTCCTCGTTCCGCCCGCCGGCCTACCCGGCGCTGGTCGGCGCCGTCTACGCGCTGGCCGGCGCCCGTCCCACCGCTGTCCGCCTCGTCCAGACCGTAGCCGGGACGCTGACCGTCCTCCTGATCTTCGTGCTCGCCCGGACGCTTTTCGGCGCCGCAGTCGCGCTGGTGGCCGCCGCGCTCGTCGCGGTGGACTTCGGGCAGATCGCCCTCACCGGCCGCCTCCTCAGCGAGGGGGTCTTCACGACCACGCTGATCGGCCTGGTCCTCGCGTCGGTCGAGCTGACGCGACGGCTTCGTGAGCGCCGTCCGACTGCTGCGTGGGCGGCGGCGACCGGAGCGCTGGCCGGACTCGGCGCCTTGCTGCGCGGCGTCCTGCTCCCGTACCCGTTGCTCCTCGCGCTCGTGCTCGCCCTCGAGCGCCGTCGAGCGCCGGTGCGGGGGTGGCGAGCGGCAGGGGTGGTCCTGGCCGCCTGGGGGCTCGTACTCGCGCCCTGGACCCTTCGCAATGCGGTGCGGCAGCACGCGTTCGTTCCTGTCACGACCCAGGTGGGAATCACGTTCTACTCAGCGCAGAATCCGCCTCGAGGTCGGCTCTTCGGGATCCTCGCGCGGGACTCCGTCGTCGAGTCCGTGCGGGGGCTTCCCGAGCCCGAGCAGAGCGGCGCGCTCCTCTCGGCGGGGCTTCGCACACTCACCGGCCATCCGGGGAAGGTGCCGCGGCTCGAAGCGATGAAGGCCCTGTTCTTCTGGGTGCCGTTCGACTGGGAGGTCCTCCCGAGGTACGGCGTCCTGAACCCGAGCTACGTTTTCGTCTTGTTCTGGGGCGTGGTGGCTGCCGTGCTCGCGACGCGTCGGGCCGGAACCGCGAAACGTCTGGCGTCCTTGTGGCCCGTGTGGCTCCCCGCGTTCTTCCTGTTCGGAATGGCCCTCGTCTTCTACGGGAGCCCGCGCATGCGCCTGCCCGTCGAGCCGCTCTTGGCGCTGCCGGCCGCGTGGGCCCTCACCCGGCTTGCCGCGCGCGTCGGGCCCGGGCGCTGCGTGGCCTTCGCGTTGGTCACCTTCGTGCCCCTGCTCGCGGGCTTCGCGCTCGGGGATCCCGTGAAGGCTGGAGCGCGAGCGGTCATGCGCGCCCTGGGACTCTGGAGCTGACGTTTGCGTGCCCTCTACGTCTCCTACGACGGCGCGCTGGATCCGCTCGGGCGGTCGCAGGTCGTTCCCTACCTTGAGGGGCTCTCGGAACTCGGGTGGCAGCATGACCTGATGACGTTCGAGAAGCCCGAGCGCTTTCGGCACGCCGGCGACGTGCGTGCGATGAAGGAGCGCCTCGAGCACCGGGGCATCCGCTGGCTTCCGCAACCCTACACGAAGCGGCCGCCTCTTTTTGGAACTGCGTGGGACCTCGCGCGCGGCGTCCGGCGTGGAGCCCGCGTGGCCGCCCTGGGACGGTATGATCTGATCCACGCGCGCTCCTACCCGGCGGCGGTCATCGCGCGTGCCTTAGGTCAGGCTCTCGACGTTCCCTACCTGTTCGACATCCGGGGGCTCTACCCCGAGGAGCGGGTGGACGGTGGGCTGTGGAAGGCCGGTGGCGCGGTGTACCGCGTGACGAAGCGAGTCGAGGCCGGCCTTTATAGGGACGCGGCGGCCGTGGTCACGCTGACCGAAGCGAGCGTACCCTGGATCCAGCGGATCCTCGATTCCGTTGGCGGACGTGCGGCGATCCGCGTCATCCCGACGTGCGTCGATCTCAATCTCTTCGCGCCGCGTCCACGTCCGGACGGGCCCTTCCGGCTCGGGTATTTCGGCTCGGTGGGGACGTGGTATATGCTCGATGAGATGCTCGCCTTTGGCGCCGCGGTGCTCGACGTGGAGCCGAAGGCCGCGCTCCGCTTCCTCGTGAACTCGGATCCGGACTCGATCCTGGCGAGTGCGGAGCGACAGGGGGTTGCTACCGACCGGATCGAGGTCGCGTCGGTCCGGCACGACCAGGTGCCGGATGCGCTGGCGGGCGTGGACGCGACCTTCTTCTTCATCCGACGAGGTCTCTCCGCCGTGGGCTTCCACCAGACCAAGCTGGGCGAATCCCTCGCCCTGGGTCTGCCCGTCGCCGCGATCCGCGGGGTGGGCGACACCGACGACATCCTCGAAGGCGAGCGCGTAGGCATCGTCGTGGACGGCTACGACCCCGCCGAACTGCGTCGGGCCGCCGCGGCGCTCGTGGCGCTCACTCGGGAGCCGGACACACGCGCTCGCTGTCGGTCCGTCGCGGAGGCTCGCTATGCGATGGGCGACGGCGTCCGGGCCTACGCGCGCCTGTACGCCGAGGTGGCTCGGTGAAGCTGGTCGTGCTCTGCCCGTATCCGCCCGACCGGGCACCCAGCCAGCGCCTCAAGTTCGAGCAATACTACGACATCTGGCGGGAAGCTGGATGGTCGGTGGATGTCCGGCCTTTCTGGGACGACGAGGCATGGGGGCGGCTGTACCGCCCGGGCGGTGCGGGAGCCAAGTTGGCCGACTTCGCGCGGGGCCTCGGGCGGCGTATCGACGATGCCCGCGCCGCGTCGCGGGCCGACCTCGTGTACCTCCACCTCGAAGCGATTCCGATCGGCCCCCCCGTCCTCGAGCAGATGCTGGCGCGCCGCGGCGTCCCGATCGTGTATGACATCGACGACCTCATCTACCTGCCCCATGCGTCCGGCGCGAACCCGTTCATGCGGTGGCTCCGGCCCTCCGGTAAGGTGCCTCGGGTGGCGGGTCTCGCCCGGCACGTGGTCGTGTGCACCGAATATCTGGAGGAATTGGCGCGCGGCTGGAATCCGAGGGTCACCAACATCTCATCGACCATCGATACGGACACGTACGTTCCGCGCGAGGGCAACGACCGGACGCGGGGCGTGGTGGTGGGCTGGAGCGGCAGCCACAGCACGTCCCCGTACCTCCACCTGCTCGACGACGTGCTCGCGGAGTTGCAGGAAACCGACGGAATCCGCGTGCGCGTGATCGGCGACGCGGCCTTCTCGATCCCGGGGGTGGAGGTGGAGGCGATGCCCTGGGTGCTCGAGGACGAAGTCGCGGACCTGGCGGAGATCGACATCGGCGTCTATCCGCTGCCCGACGCCGAATGGGTGCTGGGCAAGAGCGGGCTGAAAGCGCTGCAATACATGGCGCTCGGCATCCCGACCGTGGCGCAGCGGATCGGGGCCAACCTCTCGATCCTGGAGCAGGGACGGAACGGCTTCCTCGTGTCCACACCGGACGACTGGCGCCGCGCGCTGAGGTCGCTCGTGCGCGACCCGGCGCTCCGTCGGCGGATCGGGGCGGCGGGCCGCCGCACGGTCGAGGAGCGCTATTCGGTTCGGGCCAACGCCTCCCGGTATCTCCGCGTGCTCGAGGAGGCGGTCCGTGGCTCGCCGTGACGGGCGGGGGGACGTGACAGGTCGGATCCGTTTGGCCGCCGCGTGGCGGCCGCGCTGGCGGCCGCGCTGGTGGGTGCGCTGGTGGGTGCGCTGGTGGGCGCGCTGGACGCCCGCGCTGGACTGGGGCGTGCTCTGCCTCGGCGTGGTCGCGCTGGCCTGGATGTTGGCGCCCTGGGCGTCGCGACCGCT
>JBBSOM010000100.1:0-7759 GCA_038259715.1 Longimicrobiales bacterium | reverse complement strand
GCCGCTCCCGACCATCCCGGTGCCGGGCATGACGACCACTCCCGGCGCACGACCGTTGATGAGGTCCTGCATGGAGGACACGGGCGCGGTGGCCGCCACCTCCGCAGCGTCGATCTGGGCGATCGAGTTTCCGATGGCGCGCTTCTCAACGGCTCCGGGCTGACCCGTCACCACGAGCTGGTCGAGGGCGACCGCCGCCGCCTCCATCATGATGCGCATATCCATCTGCCCGACGGTCGCCGTGACCGTGGCCTTCCGGTAGCCGATGAGGACCACCTCGAGTTCGACAGGCGACGTGGATAGGCCCCGCAATGTGAAGCGACCGTTCGCATCCGTCAGGGTCCCCACGTTCTGCCCCGCGACAAACACCTGGGCGGCTTCCAGAGGCTGGAGGGTGCTCGCGGATCGAACCGTGCCGCCCACCGCGCCCGCCTGACCCCAGGCAGGTACGGCGCCTGTCGCCATCAGCAGGAAGGCAGCCACGACCGGTCGCGCGAAGTGCACGGGTCCGCGGCCTTCGCGCTGGCGACGCCGCGCTGCGATGATCTCGCGTGAAAGACGCATCGTATCGCCTCCTTTGAGAACGGAGAGAGGAACCGAGCGGGTCGACAGGGTGCCACTGCGAGCTCACGAAGCGCCTGTTCCCGGTGTCGCACACGAAACTGCCGCGACAACTGTATACAGCCCAACGTGCATCGCGGATCGAAGGGGCGCAAGATCGTCGCCAATCATCGCTTCATGTGTGGTTGTTGCCCGCTGTCCCGGACGATCGGGGACCGAAGACCTACCAGCTTCCGCGCTCGCCGAGTGTGTCGATGATGCGACTCAACCGCCGACTGGCATTGGCCCAGTTGTGCTGGACAGCGTCTTGCGCTGCCGGTGCATCCGCGCTGTCGATGGCCGCGACGATCGCCCAGTGCTCTTGCACGGATGTGCCGATCTCGTCGATGAGGGCACTCGTGTAGAGTCGGACATAGCGCTCCGCCTGGGGCTTGATCCCGTCGAGCAGCGACACCAGCCGCGGACCGGCCGCCGCGTGCACGTAACGGTGGTGGAACGCAGTGTCCAGATCGAAGATGCGGTGGGGGTCGGGTCGGCTCGCACGCGCCGCTTCGAGAAGAGCGGAGTTGAGCGCCTCCATCTCGGCAACGACCGCAGCGCGGTCGCGGTCCCCAAGCGCGGCCGTGCGGGCGGCGGCGAAGCCCTCCAGCGCCCCGACAATGCCGAACAGTTCTTCGGCGTCGTCCCGGGTGAGAGGGGCGACCGCGGCGCGAGCCAGGCGCCCGCGCCTCGATACCGAGATGAAGCCCTCCTGCTGGAGCCGCTGCAGGGCGGCCCGCACGGGTGTTCGGCTTACACCCAGCCGCTCGGCGATATCGGATTCGATGATCCAGGTGCCGGGCGCGAGCTGCCCTTGCACGATGAGTTGGCGCAACTGCTGGTACGTCGTGACGCCTTGGTGGGTACGCCCTGCACTTGTGCGCGACTTCGTGTCGACGGACATGGCTTCCACCATGGTTGGGGTGCGCCGTCGCTCCTGGGGGGGGCTTGCGAGCGCACAGAATTGCATCAGACATTGGATACAGTTCAACTGTAGGCTCCCGCGTACCTGGCGACAAGGGATATGCTGAGCGCAGCGCCAGGTGTCGACGGCCCCTTCGAGAGGAACGAATCCCATGATCCACCGATGCGTCCCGACCCTCCGGCAGACCTTGTTGACGATGGTGTTTGCGGGTTGTGTCGTGCCCTCTGCCGGCGCCGCGCGGCAAGTGGCCGCGTTTCAGGAGCGGGTGGAGGCGATCATGGCGAGGCCGGAGTTCGCGCACTCGCTCTTCGGTCTCGAACTGTACTCGGTGGACGACGGTCGGGCGGTCTACGCTCTGAACGGGCCCAAGCTCTTTACGCCGGCCTCCACGACGAAGCTGCTGACCGAGGGGACGGCGCTGGCGCTGCTCGGGGCGGACCACCGCTTCACGACGCGCGTCTATCGCACCGGCGAGGTCGATAACGCGGGAACCTTGCAGGGAGACCTCGTGCTGGTGGCGAGCGGGGATCCGGACCTCTCGAACCGCATCCAGCCGGACGGAACGCTCGCTTTCGAGAACCAGGATCATGCGTACGACGGAAGCCCCTACACCAAGGCCGTGCCCGGCGACCCCTTGCTGGTGATCCGCGACTTCGCTCGCCAGGTCGCGGACCACGGTGTGAAGCGGGTGGCCGGGCGTGTGCTGGTGGACGTGAGCCTCTTCCCGGAGGGCGCCCGGGAGCTGGGGAGTGGCGTGACCATCTCGCCCATCTCCGTGAACGACAACCTCGTCGACGTGACGATTGGTCCTGGGCCGGCCCTTGGAGACGCGGTCACGATCACGCCCGCCCCCGTGACCGCCTACGTCCGCTTCGTCAACACGGCAAAGACCGGTGCGGCCGATTCCAAGGTCGAGATACGTTGGGCGCACGACTCGGCGACCGCCGACGGCAGCCATGTGGTTACGGTCACCGGAAACATGCCGATGGGCGGCGACCCCTGGCTCTTCAGCTACGCCGTGCCCGAGCCAAGTCGCTATGCGGCGGTCGTCTTCGCCGAGGCCCTCCGGGAAGTGGGCGTAAACGCGTCGTCCGGGGCGTACGGGGAAAACGTCGACTTCGCTTCCCTCTCTGCGGCGTATCAGCCCGACGCGGTCGTGGCCGAGCACACCTCACCCCCGTTTGCCCAGGAGGTGAAGGTCACGCTCAAGGTCAGCCAGAACCTGCATGCGAGCATGACGCCCTACATCCTCGGGTCGGTGCTCGGCGGTGAGCACGAGAAGGCGGAGCAGAAGGGCTTCGACCTCGAGCGCGAGTTTCTCGAGGGCCTCGGTCTCGACCTGGACCAGGCCTCCCAGGGAGACGGAGCGGGGGGGGCCCAATCCGCGTTCTTTTCCCCCGACTTCATGGTTCGATACCTGGCTGCCATGTCCAATCGGCCGGACTTCGAGGCCTTCCGGGCGGCGTTGCCCATTCTGGGAGTGGACGGGTCGCTCTGGAATATCCAGAAGGACTCGCCCGCCGTCGGACACGTGCACGCCAAGACGGGCACGTACGCTGCCTACGACAACCTGAATCGCCGGCTGATGCTCACGGCAAAGGGCTTGGCGGGATACCTCACCGCGAAGGACGGCCGGCTGCTCTCCTTTGCGTTCTACGTGAACCGCGTGCCCATTCCGGCGGATCTGGAGGACGGCACGACCAAGATCGCGGGACAGGCGTTGGGAGAGATCGCGGCCGCGGCGTGGGAGACGTCGGGAGCCGCCGCGGCCGGCGGTAGGAGGCCGTGAGGTCTACGACAGCGGCCCACCCATGCACTCGCCCCGTCAGTCCTGGCGGAGCGCCTCGGACGGCTCGATGCGCGAGGCGCGCCGGGCCGGCACGACCGTCGCCGCGAGGACCACGACGAGCAGTATACCCGTGACCGTCGCGAGGGTCATGGGGTCCTGCGGCTCGACGCCGTAGAGCAAGCTCCCCAGGACGCGGCCCCCCAGCAGTGCGCCCGTGATCCCGACGCCGACGCCGAGGAGGGCCGGCCCGACACCTTCGCGCAGCGCCATGCCGACGACCTCCGCTCCCCGCGCGCCAAGGGCGATGCGGATGCCGATCTCCCGCGTGCGCCGGCTGACCGAGTACGCGACCACGCCGTACAGGCCAACGGCCGCCAGGACGAGCGCGAGCATCGAGAAGATGCCGATGAGCGTGAGGTAGAAGCGCGTGGGTGCGAGTTCCTCCGCGACGACATCCTCGATGCGTGCGACATCGGTAGGGGCCAGTTCAGGGTCCATCTCCGCGAGGACGGCGCGCGCTGCCGGGAGCGCGGTCCGAGCGCCGGGCGCGAGGCGCATGGTCACGTAAAGGACGTCAACGCCGAACTGGGCGTTGGGCAGGTATGCGGCCGGCTCCTCGGGCTCGGTGGCGCTCGTGCTGCGCGCGTCGCCGACCACGCCCACCACAGTGCGCACCGGGTCGTCGTCGAAGCCCCACGAGCTACTGAGTTGGATGGGTTTGCCGAGGGGGTCCTCATCGGGATAGAAGCGCCGTGCGGCCGCCTGGTTGAGGACGATCACGCCCTCGTTCCCGCGGCGGTCGGCGTCCGTGAACCAGCGTCCGCGGACCAGCGGTAGGCCCATGGCTTCACGGTATCCCGGGGTAGCGGGACGGACTGCCATACTGGGTTGGTCCGCGGCGTCCACCGGCGGCCGATCCGGGAACTCGAACGCCGTGTGCATCCGTCCGCTCCCCAGGGGCGCGCCGAACGCGGAACCCGCCACGACTACCTCGGGCAGCGCGTCGAGTCGACGCTCGAGTTCCTCAAAGAAGCGGATCGTTGCCTGCGTGTCGTAGCGGCTCTCGGGCGTCGAGATGCGGAAGCGCTCGACATGCTCTGTCGCGAAGCCGAGGTCCTGTGCGCGGATGCTCCGCAACGTACCGAAGAGCAGTCCCGCTCCGAGCAGGAGCATGAGCGACAAGGCGACTTCTCCAGCGAGCAGAAGCGAGCGAGAGAGACCCGTGCGCGAGTCCCCACCCGTCCGGCGGCTGGCTCCCATCGCGGCCTGCAGGGGGCGGCGGGCGAGCTTGAGCGCGGGCGCCAACCCGAAGGCCAGGGTCACGCCTGCCACCAGGACGAGCGCGACGCCGATCACCCGGCCATCGAGACCCGCTTGATCGAGCCTGGGGATGCCCTCGGGCGCCATGCGCACCATCGCGGACACGCCCCACGTCGCCAACCCGAGGCCCAGGGCTCCGCCGACGAGCGAGAGCAGCAGGCTCTCGGTCAGAAGCTGGCGCACGAGCCGGAGGCGAGGCGCGCCGAGGGTGGCGCGCAACGCGACTTCTCCCACACGGTCGGACGAACGCACGAGGAGAAGGTTGGCGACGTTGGCGCACGCGATCAGGAGCACCATCATCACGGCCCCCATGAGGACCCACAACGCGGTGCGCACGTTCGCTACCTGCACGTCCAGCACGCGCTCGAAGTCGGTCGTGACGTCCCGGTGCGAGTCGGGGAAGTCGGCGGCGAGTGTGGCGGATACGGCCGTCATCCGCTGCTGCACCTCCTGGAGGGTGTGGCCCTCTTCGATCCGTCCGATCGCCGTCATGTAGCGGCACCCGTGGCTGCACCCGTCCTCGTCGCGGTGCTGAGGTCGCCAGAACATGACCTTGCCGGGGAAGTCGACGCCTTTCGGGCCGACGCCGACGATTTCCCAGGAGTCCCCGGAGAGCGTGAGCGAGCGACCGACCACCGCCGGGTCGCCACCCAGGCGACTCTGCCAGAAGTCGTACGACAGCAGGGTCACGTTCGGGCCGCCCGGAACGTCCTCCGCGGCCGTCACATCGCGGCCGAGGGTCGGCTTCAACCCGAACACCGCGAGAAGCCCGTTGGTGACCTCGGCGCCGAAGATCACCTCCGGTTCGCCCATGCCGGTCAGCGTGGGTCGCGTCGACGAGTAGCCCGCGACGCGCAGCCCCGACACCTCGTCCCGCCAGAAACGCACGTCGGGGTGGTCGACGCCGCGCGAGCGGCTCCCGTCGCGGGTGTCGACCTGCTGCAGGAAGACCAACCGGTCGGAGTTCGGGTAGGGCAACGGCTTCAGCAGCACGCCGTTCACCACGCTGAAGATCGCGACGGTCGCTCCGATGCCGAGCGCGAGCGTGGCGACCGACGCCGCCGTGAAACCCGGACGCCGCAGCAGGCTGCGCACGCCGAACCTGAGATCCTGAATCCACCCGTCCATGCACATCCCCTCCCTGAGAATCCCCTTCGATGCGCGGAGCGCGACGCCCCCCCACTCCCCTGCCGCGTGCACCACCACGTCGAACAGCGCCGCCATGGCGAGGCGCCTCACGTCACCGGCGTGTCCCTCGACTTCGCGCAGGTGGTCCGCATACAGTCGTTCCATCTCCTCGCCGTATTGCTCGCGGAATTCACGTGGGAAGAGGTAAAGCAGGCGGCGGTAGCGGCGGCGGTCCATGGGTCGCGGCTCTGCGCTGGTCAGCCGAACAGGTCGCGGGCGCCCGCCAGCAGTCCTTCCATGCGGAGCGCTTCGGCCCGCGCCACCGCCTCGCCGAGTCGGGTCACGCGGAAGTAGCGACGGCGTTCGTCCTCGCCTTCGCCTTCACCGAGACCCTCTGTTTCTTCAATGAGTCCGTCTTCGGACAGCGTCCGGATGCGGCGATACAGGTTGGCCGGCAGCACCCGTCCGGGCCGGCCGGCATCGCGCTCCAGTTCCTTCACGATCGCATACCCGTGCAGTTCCTTGCCGCGGAGCACGACCAGTATGCGGAACGCCTCCGGGTGGAGCGGTAAATGGCGATCAACGGAGGAGAGACCCTTCGGAGACATGCGCGGCAGCGGCCCTCGGACCGACGGCAGACGGGGAAGCCGCTGCGACGGACCTGTAGTGTCAAAACGATACTAATATCGTTTCGACACTAGTGGCGATGCATGTTTGGGTCAAGGGCGGAAGCTGAGCTTCAGCCCACCTTGGTGGGCACCGATCGACTCTCCCGCGTACCGTCCCCGAGTTCGCCGCTCTGATTCAGGCCCCAGCAATACTGAACGCCGTCGGTCGTGAAGCCGCATGTGAGCGCGCCGCCCGCGTAGATCGAACGGAACCGCAGGTCGCCGGCCACGGGTGACGGGGAAGTCCGGTTCTCCTTTGTGCCGTCGCCGAGCTCACCGTGGACGTTCTGCCCCCAGCAATACGCCCGTCCATCGGCCAGGAGTGCGCAGGTGCTGACGGCGCCCGCCGCCAGTCGAACCGGGGCGGCCGGGAGGCCGCGCACGGGGGCGGGAGTGGGTCGGCTGGTCGTCGAGCCGTCGCCGAGCTGCCCGAAGGTGTTGCTTCCCCAGCAGAGGACCTCTCCGGCCGCGATCCCGCACGTGTGCGCGCTGCCGGCCGCCAGCGACTGGAACGTGCCGGGGACCGCGGTGGGGGCCAGGCGGTCGACGAGGGTTCCGTCCCCGAGCTGGCCATTGTCGTTCAGACCCCAGCAGAATGCCTGGCCCCCGGCGCTCAACCCGCAGGTGTATGTCCAGCCCGCCACCAGTTGGCCGAAGCGTTGGCCTCCGGAGACCGGGCCGGGTGTCGTGCGGTCATCGTGCGATCCGTCGCCCAGTTGACCGTGGGTGTTCTTCCCCCAGCACAATGCCTGGCCTTCGCTCGCCAGCCCGCACGTATGTGCGACGCCGGCCGACAGGGTACTGAACCGCGTGTCTCCGGAGACGGAGACGGGAACGGATCGGTCGAGACGTGAGCCGTCACCCAGTTGCCCGCTCTCGTTGGCTCCCCAGCATGACGCTTGTCCGTCGCCCGCGAGGCCGCATGCGTGGGCAATGCCCGCCGCCAACGCCGTGAAGCTCATCGACGACCCGGCCAATCTTTGACCGCGATCATCGCCACCGCGGCACGAGGCTCGCTCACCCGACAGCGCGCATACGAACGTCCCTCCAACCACGAACGGGCGCGAGACCACGGCCACAGGCCGCACGCGCTCGGGCGCCGGGTCCGGTTCGGCTATCGGAGTAGGGCTCTGCGCGGTAGCGGTGAACGTCAGGAGAGGGTACCCGATCTCCGGTACCAGCGCGGCGACGTGCTGCTCGCCGGACGGGCTTCCTAGCCGCCATCGGGTGAAAGCGCGTCCGGTCGAATCCGTCTGGGTGCGCTCCGGCGCCACCATTCCGCCCCCTGCCACGACTTGAAAGCGCACATCCACCCCGGGTATCGGCGTG
>JBBSOM010000099.1:0-7790 GCA_038259715.1 Longimicrobiales bacterium | reverse complement strand
TGCGCGCGAGGAGCAGGGCCCAGCGAATCCGCGCGGGGGCTGGCGCGTCGAGCGGGTTCGGGATCGGGCGGAGCGGCTGGTGGTGCTGAGGGTGTGGTGTGTGCGGGTGGGGATGGCTCTGCCTGAGGCCTGCCGATGGCGATGACGGCCGATCGGGCTCGAGCGTTCGGAGCGAGGACGCCGTGGTACCGATGGCGGTGCATGCGGGGCGGGGGAACGAGGGCACCGCGCGTAGCGTGGTCGGCGATACGCTCCAGGAGTTGGAGGGGAGAAAGCAGGATGAAGGCGCGGTACAGCGCGCCCGCCTCCTGACTGCCGCCGCGCGAGAGCACCATCTCGCGGAATCTCTGCCCGTTCTCGCGCGTCATGCCGCCGTGGTCTCGGAACCAGTAGAAGGCGTCGTCGTCGAGCACCTCGCTCCACAGGTAGGCATAGTAGCCCGCGGAGTAGCCGCCGTCCCAGATGTGCGAGAAGTAGGTCGTCCGGTAGCGCGGCGGCACCTGCGCGAGGTCGACGCGGAAGCGGACGAGCGCTTCGGCCTCGAACGCGTCGACGTCCTGCTCGGGGGCGTCGGCAGGCAGCGTGTGCCAGGCCATGTCCAGGAGTGCGGCGGCCACGTACTCCGTGGTCGCGAAGCCCATGTTGAACGTCGACGACGCGTGGATCTTGTCGACGAGCGCCTGCGGCATCGGCTCTCCCGTGTCGTACCTCTTCGCGTAGTTCGCGAGCACGGTGGGCTCGGTCGCCCAGTGCTCGTTGAACTGCGAGGGGAATTCCACGAAGTCGCGCGGCACGTTCGTGCCCGCGAGCGTCGGGTAGCGCACGTTCGAGAACATGCCGTGGAGCGCGTGTCCGAACTCGTGGAACATCGTTTTGGCGTCGTCGAAGCTCAGCAGGGCCGGCTGGCCCGCGGCCGGCTTGGTGAAGTTGCACACGTTGAAGACCACGGGCTTCGTCCCGAAGAGCCCCGACTGGTCCACGAAGTTGTCCATCCACGCCCCGCCGCTCTTGCTTGCGCGCTGGAAGTAGTCCGCGTAGAAGAGGGCGAGCGGCGTCCCGTCTGCCTCGAAGACCTCGAACACCCGGACATCGGGGTGGTAGACGGGAATGTCGTGGCGCTCCTCGAACGTCAGGCCGTAGAGCTGATGGGCCGCGAAGAAGACGCCGTCGTTCAGGACTCGGTCCAGCTCCAGATAAGGGCGCACCTGGTCCTGGTCGAGGTCGTACTCCTTCTTTCGGAGCTGGTCGGCGTAGAGCTGTCAGTCCCACGAAGCGAGCCGGAAGCCGCCGCCCTCCTGGTCGACGATCGCCTGCATACGGGCGGCTTCGCTCCGGGCCTTGGCGGTGGCGGCCGGCACCATGTCGGTGAGCAGCTTTTCGGCGGCCGCCGGGGTCTTCGCCATCTGGTCGTCCAGTACGTGGGCGGCCCAGGTCGGATATCCGAGGATCTGCGCTTTGCGGGCACGTAGCTGGGCGAGGCGTCGGACGAGGGGCCGCGTGTCGTGCTCGCCGCTGTCACCACGGGCCAGGGACGCCCTCATGACCCGCTCCCGCAACGCGCGGTTCCGGAGCGAGGCCGCGACGGGCTGCTGCGAGGTGTTCTGCAGCGCGAGGACCCACTGACCCGCGAGGCCGCGGGCGCGTGCCTCGTCCGCCGCCGCAGAGAGGTCTTGGTCGCTCAACCCCGCCAACTCGGCCGAATCGGAAACGACCACCGCGGCGGCGTTGCGTCCGGCGAGGAGTTCGTTCTGGAAGCGCGTGGCGAGCTTCGATCCCTCTTCGTTGAGCGCCCTCAGCTCCGTCTGGTCGGCCTCGGCCAACTGTGCTCCGGCACGCACGAAGTCTTTGTAGTACCGCTCCACGAGGAAGATCTGCGCGCTGTCGAGGCCGAGCGCGTCGCGCCCGTCGTACAGGGTCTTCACGCGCCCGAAGAGCGAAGCGTCGAGCCGGATGGCGTCGCTGTGGGCGGCCAGCCTGGGCACCATCTCGGACTGAACGGCCTGGAGCACGCTGTCGGTGTTGGCCGAGGTGACCCCGCTGAACGCGCGCATCACCCGAGTCAGGATCTGCCCGCTCTTCTCCATCGCCAGGAGTGTGTTGTCGAACGTCGGCGCCCCCTGCTGCCTGGCGATGGAGTCCACCTGCGCCCGTTGCTCGGCCATGCCCGCCTCGATCCCCGGCTGGTAGTCCGCGTCGGTGATGCGGTCGAAGGGGGGTGCCTGGTAGGGGAGCGTACTGGGCTCGAGGAAGGGATTGACCCTGTCCGTAGAGGTCGCGCGTTCCCCGGAGCAGGCGGCGGCGACGACGAGAGCGACGAGGGCGGAACGGCGACGGAGCATGGGAATCTCCAGGAACGGTCGGAGAATGCGACGGCGAATTATCGCGCGGGCGGCCCGGGTGGGCGAGGGAGGGGGCACTCCGCCTCCGCGCAACCACCAGGAGTGTCCACAGGGGCCGGTGCGGCTCGCCGCCCCCCTGGCCGCTCGCTAGGTTGCCCTATCTTCGCCGGGCCCTCGGACGAGAGCGACCCGAGGCTCACGGGGGCGTCCGGTCGGAGGAACCACATCGGGAGGCGAAGTCCGTGAAGTCAGCTCGTACCCCCGGCGCCTGCGGGGCGTGGGCCCCGACCCGTATCGTGCGGGGTTTCCTGGCCCTGTCGTTCGCCGGGCTCGCATCGACCGCGTGCAGCGGTCTCGGCGGCGCGCCCGACGCAGCGGGTGCGCCGATGCTCCTCTCGGTGCTCCCGATCGACTCGCTCCTTTCGGCCACCGTAGACCCCGTCGCAGCGTCCGGCCTGGACCCTGGGCGCCTCGCCGAAATCTCCACCGAAGTTCCGCAGGACAACCCCCTCTGGCCGGCGTATACCTATCTCGTCGCTGAGATACGGCGGCTCCGGGGCGAGCCGGACTCCGCGCGTGCGAGCCATCGTCGCCTTGCGGAGTGGGCACTCTCGAACCCCGTGAACGACGGCTGGGGAGGTAGCGGCCTCGCCGCCCTGTCGCTCTGGCGGCTGCTGAGCGAGGCCGAGGCTCGACCGCCCGAGGCCCGCCCCGAGGTCGAGGCACTCCTCCGCCTCGTCGACGGCCTCGGCGATGCCCGGCTGGTTCGGGGCATGTTCGAAACACCGATCCTGAGCTCGCTCCCGCAGGTCCAGGAGGAGATCGCACGACTCGCCGCTCTGGTCGCGTTCCGCGCGGGCCTGGAAGAGGAAGCGCGTGTCCGCTTCGTCACGTTCCTTGGCATGGCGCGCAGCGCCACGCTCGGCCCCGACGAAGCGCGCTTGCGCGACGCGGTGATCTCGTCCGGCCTGGCCCGTTCGGATCTGCTCGCGCTCGCGGTCGGCCGGCGTCTGCGACTCCTCGGCGGCCGCGAGGACCAGGCGGAAGGGCAGTTGCGCGAGGCGCGCCGCAGCGCCGACTCACAGGTCCGCGCGGAGGCCGCGCTCCACCTCGCCCAACTGCCGACGCTTTCCCGCCGTGCCTCGCTCGCCCTGCTGGACTCGGCTGTCGCCGAAAGCTCCGATCCCGCCGTGACCGAGGAGGCGCTCTACCAGCGCGGCCTGCGAAACGCTGCCCTGGCCAGTGGTGACACGATACTGTTCCGGGCGGACATGGCCGCGCTGCTGGAGGAGTTCCCGGACGGAGCCCGGGGCGCGGCGGCCCTCTGGCAGTTGGCCAGGCACTACGAAGACCGCGGCGACCTGGACGAGGCGCTCCGGTACTTCGAACGACTGGAGTCGTTCGAGGGGCCGAACGACTACGCGGACCGCGCGCTCTACGGGCCTGCGCTAGCGCTGTACACGGCGGGCCGGACGCGCGAAGCGGCGGCTCGGCTCGAGCGGCTCAGAGCCCGCGGCGAGGGCGAACTCTACCCCCACACTCTCTTCTGGCTGGGGCGGATCGCCGAGGAGGGTGGGGACCTTCAGAAGGCGGCCCGCTACTTCGGTGAGGTGATCGCCGCGTCTCCCTGGGACTACTACGGTGTGCGGGCGAGGATGCACGCCCACATGGGCACTTCGGCGCGTGAGGCGTTCTGGCCCGACTCCGAGACGCGGGCCGACATCCGCCGCGCGTACGAAGCGGGCACGGTCGAACGGAGTGCAGGCGCCGCGAGCCCCTATCATGTGCGCGTGACGGCCGCGATCGAATCCGGCCTCTACACTGCCGCGCTCGGGGCCGAAACGGAGATCCCGCTACGCCTGGGTGCCCGTCGGCCCCAGGACGCTCCGCTCGCGGACGTCGACGCATCCGGCGAGCTGCCGGCCCTCGCCGTGCTCCTCGCGGTGCGTCAGGACGCGCGCGCCGCGAAAGACTGGGTACCCGACGCAGCGAACCGACTCGCCGTGTCGACCGCGGTGGGGTACGGGGCCGGAGACTGGCCCCTGGCCGAACTTCTCGCGATGGCGCGCACGGAGCCGTACGAGATGCTGGCCGCCGCGCAGCGGGACGAGCGCTTCCTCGCGGCTGCCTTTCCCAAGGTCGATCTGGATCTGTTCGCCACGGCCGCACGCGCCCATTCGGTCGAGCCGGAGTTGCTGTACGGGGTCGCCCGCATCGAGAGCGCGTTCTTCTCGGCCGCCCTGTCCCGGGACCGGGCCCTGGGTCTCTTCCAGTTCACGGAATCGACGTTCCGTCAGCTCGACGAGCGGTGGGGGCTCAGGAAGGAGACCGGCATCGACTCCTGGATGGAATACCTGATCGCCGGCGAACGGAGCGCGGACCTCGCGGCGCGCTGGTTCGAGGTCCTTCCGAATCCGCGCCTGCGACGCACGCCCGACGGAGGCGCCAATACGCTCCTGAAGCTGTTCGAACACCAGAAGGGGTACGCCAACCTGACGGAGTCGGACGCGCGCTGGAAATCTCTCGGCCGTGAGCGGGACGTCGAGTACATGATCGAGACGTTCGGCTTCGCCGAGGCGCGCATCTTCGGTCGTGAGGTCATGCCTGGCATGGTCGTCGCCCGCGCCGCCGGCCTCTTCGAGGGAGGATGACGCCGTGAACGCGATCTTCATCAGCTATCGGCGAGGGGACTCCGCGTACGCGGGCCGACTCTACGCGGACCTGAGCGCCCGCTTCGGCGAGCGGCAGGTCTTCATGGACGTGGACGACATCGTTCCCGGGCGGCCCTTCCCCCGCGAAGTCATGGACGCCCTCCTGGCCTGTCGGGTGATGATCGTGGTCATCGGGGAGAAGTGGCGGGTGCCGGAGACCGTGACGCGCCTTCGAGACCCGAACGACTGGGTGCACCAGGAGATCAAGACGGCCCTCACGCGCGAGGCCCCGGTGATCCCCCTTCTGGTTGGGGGGACGACGATTCCCAGCCAGGATGATCTGCCTCGCGAACTCGGGGCGCTGGCCCTCAGGGAGGCGTTCGAGCTTCGGGACGGGTCATGGGCGGACGACGAGCGGCGGTTGTGCGGGGCGCTGCACCTCAACTTCGGCGTTCGCAGGGCGTGGTCTCCCGGCGCCCGGCGCGCCGCGTCGGCGGCGGGCGTCCTGGCGACGGCGGCGCTGGTGTGGGCCGGCGTGCACTTCATCGACTTCGACCCCATTGGCAAGCCCGCTGCCCCCGTCGTGTTGGCCAACACGCTCGGTACCATACCGCTGAGCCTCCTGAACTCGATGCGGGGCAACGAGGACCTGTACTGGTTCCGGTTCTCGGGGAACAACCCCACCGACGACAAAGCATTCGTCAAAGTCCGCTTTTCGGTGAAGGGCCCGGTCACGATCGTGGGAGGAGGCGACGGTGAGGAGGAGTTGATCTTCGACCTGCCTCCCGGCGGCGGGTGGACCACAAAGGACGTGCCGGTCAACCTGAAGGTCCTGAACTTCGATACCAACGGCTCCATGAGCGTCAGTTGGAGCATCAACACCCTGGACGAGCGGCCGCTGGCCGCCAACGCGACGACGGTCGATCTGCTGCCGGCCAACACGGTGAAGTGGGACCTGAAGCGGCGCCGCTTCGACAACGAGCGCACGATCGAAACCGATTTTCCGACCGATTTCCTGATCGCTTCGCTGGCGGCGTGGACCGTAACCAAGAACGACAGCGTACGCGCTCGTGCCGCCGGCGTCTTCGGACCTCCGGGCGCCGCCGCGCCCGGCGTGCGCGACTGGTTCGCGCGGCTCTACGCGGCCTCGTTCGGCGCCGTGGCGGGAGCGATCCGGATTGCTCCCCCCGACGCGGCGTTCCCGCGCGGAGGGGAGCAACCGATCCACACCGCCCTGCAGGTGATCCGCGACCGCATCGGTACGCACGAGCCTCTCGAGGTCGTGCTCTACCTCGCGGCGCTGACCAAGTCCGCACCGCTGTCCGCGAATCCGCGGACGTCGATGGTCGTGCTTCCGCCGCGACCCGGGTCCGACGAAAGCGCCTACGTATTGACGTGGCGTGAGGCCGACGGCGTGCACGGAATCGAGATCGGGAGCGCGGCCACGCGCGACACGTTCGCGGACAACGAGCGGGCGACGACGGCGCGCCTCCGCAGCCTGCAGGCGTCGATGCCCCGAATCTTCGAGGCGCTCGACGCGAAGGGTGTCTTCTACGAGGCGGGGGAATCCGTCGTCGCCATCGACTTCGACCGTGCGCTGGTGGGCTATAAGATCAGGGCGCTTCCCTACGACGGATGACGGCCCGGCCCCAACCGCTGGGCCGCTACAGCCCCAACCAGTAATTGACCTTGATGATCAACCGGTCGTCAGCCGGCCCGCCCCAGAGAGCGCCCACGTCCCGACCGAAGTCGAAGTCACCCAGTACCGCGTCGGCGCGCTGTTGGCGCTGCCACACAAGGAAGAGCGTCGAGCCCGGACGGTATTCCCAGCGGAGCACCGCGTTGCCGATGAGCGATCGCACGTTGAAGTCGCGGTCGGTGAACGTGAAGTCCGGCGTGCCGTCAGCGTTCAGATCGACGTGTTGCGTACCCGCTCCGTCCCGGCAAATCGAGCCCCCCGTGCAGCGGAGCGTAGCACCGGTGCCGACCAGGCTTCCAGCTGTGAAGTCCACGAAGTCGAAGCTCCCGGGCGTGGCGAGCTGCTTGTAGCTCCGGTAGTCGCCCGACGAGACCAGGCCCTGGGCGAAGAGCTGGAACGTCAGGGTCGGGCTGAACGTGTACTCGACGCGGGTTTCGAGCGAGACGGTCCTGCGTGCGATGTCGCCGAACAAGTAACGCTGTCCGTACGTGGGCGCCCACGGGTTCGCGGTGGTCGACGTGACGTACTGGGCGGCGTCGTCCTGGACCGAGAAACGAGGCCGAAGCTGCAGGGACACGGTCGAGGTCGGACGAAGCGTCGCGCTCAAGTTGACCGACCGGTCGTCTCCGCTGGCGCGGGCGCCTCGACGGAGGTCGAAGCCGGCGTTCAGCGACAGAGCACGGCGGCGGTCCGACTCCACGTTCAGTCCCCACGAGGTGCCGCCCGGTTCGATCATCACCGGGCCCCCGCGAGTCGCTGTACGGCTGTAGCGGTCCGGGGACAAGGAGGCACTGAGGCCCATGCCGTGGTAATTCAGGAAGGTGACGTTTGAGTCCAGGTTGAACGACCCGGAGGTATACGCCGTCCGCCACGAGTCCCATGAACCTGCATCGTCGAGGGCCTCATGACTGAAGTTGTGGTAGGTGGTGAAGCCGAGGCGGTATTCGCGGAAGAGTGATTCGGGTTCGATCTCCCGGTACCCGACCCGGAAGCCTCCGTCGAAGGGATAGCCTCCGTCGAAGGGATAAGAGTGATTCGGGTTCGATCTCCCGGTACCCGACCCGGAAGCCTCCGTCGAAGGGATAGCCTCCGTCGAAGGGA
>JBBSOM010000098.1:0-7792 GCA_038259715.1 Longimicrobiales bacterium | reverse complement strand
CCGGCGAGTTCGCCCCGAAGAGCCTCCTCGAGCGACCGCCCCCGATCCACGGACTCACCCACGATGCCCAGGCCTCGCCTGTGTCCTCGCTCGTGCCCTCGCTCGCATTGACGCCCCTCCCGGCCGCCGCCTGGCAGCCCGTGGTAGTAGTGAGGCGACCAGGACGAGAGGGTCTTGCGCGTTCAGGAGTAGGCGGAGGTCCGAAAGCGTAGCCGTAGCTACGGTGAGGGCCTCCAACGACCTCCTGGGCCGCAACCCCCTCTCGCCCTTCGGGTGGAGGCGGCACGGGCACCATCTTCCGCGTTGGCATCGCTCGACGTAGAGACGGCTATGCCTTCGCAACGCCGCCTTGAAGCTGGACCCGTGGCGCCTCAATCCTGATCGTCTCACTATTACCACGGGCTGCCTAGACTCCCCATCGTGAGCGCTCGGGCCGGAGAGTGGCCCCCTGCGTCGCCCCCCCTTCATCGAGGACGCGGAACCGTGACCCGACCCCCGACAGGATGGCACTTCCTCCAGCTCCCCGGGCCCACCAACATCCCGGGGCGGGTGCTGGAGGCCCTGTCCCGCCCCACCGTGGACCATCGCGGACCCGACTTCCCCGCCCTGACCAGGGAGATCCAGGACGGGCTCCGTTGGGTGTTCCGGACCGAGCATCCCGTGGTCGTCTTTCCCGCTTCGGGGAGCGGTGGGTGGGAGGCCGCCCTCGTGAACACCCTGAGCCCCGGGGACCGGGTGCTCATGTTCGAAACCGGCCAGTTCGGCCTGGGTTGGGCCGAGGTGGCGCGAGGCTTCGGCCTGGACGTGGATCTGGTGCCGGGCGACTGGCGTAGAGGCGTGGATCCCGCACGGGTGGAGGAGCGTCTGGCCGCCGACGACGAACATGCCTACAAGGCCGTGGCCGTGGTCCACAACGAGACGTCCACCAGCGCCGTCACACCCATCCGCGAGGTCCGCGCCGCCATGGACCGGGCCGGACACCCGGCGCTCCTGATGGTGGACGCCGTCTCCTCGCTGGCCTCCATCGACTACCGTCACGACGCGTGGGGTGTGGACGTCGCCGTTTCCGGCTCCCAGAAAGGGCTGATGCTCCCCGCGGGCCTGTCCTTTACGGCCATCGGGCCCCGGGCCCTGGAAGCGTCGAAGAGCGCGCGGCTGCCAAGGTCCTATTGGGACTGGACGCGGATGCTGGATCTCAACGCCGCCGGTTGGTTCCCCTACACGCCGGCGACGAACCTCCTCTTCGGCCTCCGGGAATCGCTGGCCATGCTGCGTGAGGAGGGACTGGACCAGGTGTTCCGGCGTCACGCGCGTTACGGCGCCGCCACACGACGGGCCGTGGAGGCATGGGGACTGGAGTTGCAGTGCACCCACCCTCCGGATTGGAGCGACGTGCTCACCGCCATCCGCCTGCCCGACGGCCACGACGCGGACGCGCTGCGGGCCCTGATCCTCGAACGCTTCAACCTGGCGCTGGGGTCGGGGCTCGGGAAAGTGAAGGGACGTGTCTTCCGCATCGGCCACCTGGGGGACCTCAACGACCTCATGCTGGCGGCCACCCTGGCCGGAGTGGAGTCGGGGCTCGTCCTGAGCGGGGTACCCATCCAACGTGGAGGCGTGCAGGCCGCCATGGAGGTCCTGGAGGCATCGGCGTAGCCGCGCGCGGCCTCCAGCGCGGTCTCGCCCCGTCACCGGCCCTCCCACTCGGGGGTGGCCTGGTCCAGGAACGCCCGGACACCCGTCCGGAAGTCCCTGCTTCCGTAGACCCGGCGGAGCAGGTCGGCGTCGTCCTCGTCGGGACGCGCCCGGGCGAGGACACGGTCCACGGCCTCCTTCGTGACCCGTAGCGTCAGCGGCGCGTGGGAAGCGATGCGTCGGCATAACGCCTCCACATGGTCGTCCAGGATGGCGGGCTCGACAACCTGGTGGACGAAGGCCGCCCCCCGGGCCTCCTCGGCGCCCAGGAGCTCGGCCAGGAAGAGCATGGCTTTGGTCCGGCCGGGGCCGAGGTGGGCTAGCAGTCGGGCATGGTTGGCCACCGACAGGCCGTGGCCCACCGTCCGGGCGATCGGCACGCCGAAGCGGGCATCCGGCGTGCACACGCGCACGTCGCACGCGGCGGCGAGGATCAGCCCACCCCCCACGGCCGCGCCCTCCACGACGGCGACGGTGGGTACCGGCAGCGTCTCGAGGGTGCGGATCACGTCCTCCACGGTCCGCTCGTACGCGACACCGTCCTCGGCGGAGGCGAACCCCGTGAAGTGGGCGATGTCCGTGCCGGCCACGAAGGAGCCACCGGCGCCCCGCAGGACCACGAGCCGGACAGCTCCGTCCTCCGCCAACGCCCGCAGGGTGTCGCTCAGTCGGCCGTACATGGCCACGGTCATGGCGTTGCGGGTCGCCGGACGATCGAAGGTGAGATGGGCCACCGGCCCGCGGCGATCCAGCCGGACCGTTCCGTCCGGGGCGCTCATGTTCGTCCCGTCTCGCGGAGGATCTCGTCGGTGTGCTCACCCAGCAGAGGGGGCGGCCGACGTATGCGGAGCGGTGTCGCGCTCATCTTGAGCGGGAAGCCCAGGGTCCGGATCATCCCCTCCACCGGGTGCTCCACCTCCTCCACCATCCGACGCGCCTTCGTGTGCGGGTCGGCGAAGACCTGCGCGTAGTCCAGGATCGGTGCGGCGGGCACACCCGCGGCCAGCAGGCGCTCCACCCATTCCTGCGCGGGAGCCCCAGCCAGGGCGGACTCGACCTCCACGACCAGCTCCGGCAGGTGGGCCATGCGCGCCTCGTTGGTAGGGCGCGTTGTCCCGGCCCTTCATGCGCAGCCTCTCCCCACCCATCGAGCGGGACAGGTCACCCGTCTCGGGCGCCTCCACCTCGATGACGTCGGCGCCCAGGTCGGCCAGCAGCAGCGTACAGAAAGGGCCCGCCATCCCCTGGGTCAGGTCCACGACGCGTACGCCGTCGAGGGCCTGGGGCACCATGGGGGAAGCGGAGGCGGTCATCATGGGCCATTCTAGTGTGGTGGGCCAGAAGTTCGCGAATGGCCGCACGCTGTCGGCACATCAAACTTGGCCGGCGGCCCGGCGGGAAATCTAAGCGAGCGAGCAAACGACCTGTCCCGGTCGGATAGGGCGCGGCGGACCGTCGACGCGCCGAAGCGGGTTGGCGGACGTCACCGCATCGCAACCTGAGGCATAAGGGGGGTTGCCGAATGGCAACGCCCCGGGGGCCCCGCGGAGCATTCTGTTCCCGGGCGCTCCCCGTCCTCGCCAACCCTCTCGTTTGTGCTGGATCTGACGTGCTATATGGCGGTTCGGAGCGTCAGACGCGCCGGCGGACGGCCGGATTCTCGGGCCTGTCCTCCCCCGGTGTGACGTGGCACGGACGTTGTAAGGTGCTCGTTCTGCACTGTTCCCGATTCAAGACCAGGCACGCAGGAGGCAATCGCCATGCACGCTATGTGGACGCCGTGAGACTGAAAATATGGAGAAGCGCTCAGGCAAGGCTCTCCAGTGCGGTAGGGCTTGCGCTCATAGCTCTCGCATTCGCTACGCCTGCATCCGGACAGATGCGGGCGGGCCTCCGCGGCGGCCTGTCCATCTCAGGCATGTCCACTGACGCGGAAGGCCTGGGATTCGGAAAGGGACTCATCGGTGGTGGTTGGGTCCGTACTCTTCTGGGCGGAGCAATTGCAATTCAGATCGATGACTACCACCCACAGAACAGAGGGGGCCCTCTCCATTGAACGCCGCTGTACGCTGGGCGCCGCGGGCGCGGGGATTCCGCGACAGTCGACCGCGACCAATCAAGTCGGAGTTCCGACGGTCCCGGGTTCAACCCTGAGGATTAGAACGTCGGGGATGATTCGGGAGTGTTTAGGTCCGCGTCCGTGGGTCCGCGCGGCGAAGGACCCCTCACCTTCAAAAGGACATGAGAGCAATGGACGCGCGACGAAGCCGGATCTATGTCTTCCTCTTATTGGCGGTAGTGGGCTCACTTCTCTTGACGCCTCTCCCAGGTGCGGCCCAGCGCAGCGGCTTCATCATCGGGGTCGGTGCAGGTCCCGGCTACGTCTCGTTTCCGGGGTCTCCAAGCCGCACCGGCAAGGTGACCGTCGCTACCGACTTTAAGATCGGCTATGCGCCGTCGGAGGCGTGGGCCATCTATTGGTCCGCAGATACCCACTTCTATTCGGGCGAAAGCGACGAAGCTAGCCTGGGTCTCCTCGGCGTGGGAGGCATCGGCGTCACCCGCTTCCTCCGCCCAGACCTGCCCGTGGCCTACGTCGATGGCTCACTCGGATTCGGTACCTCCGGCGTCTTCCTAAACGACGGAGGCGTTGAACAACAGCATGGGCTTGGATTGACGCTTGGTACAGGGTTGGCACTGTCGAACATCGCTTTCCTCGACCTTGATCTACTCTACACTCACATCTCGTTCGACTTCGGACAGACCCTGACCTACTACGGTGTTAAGGTCTCCATCAACTTCCTGTCGAACTGATCTTGATACAGCTCGGCACAGAGCAGTATCGGCTGCGGTCTGTGAGCGCCACGATGAGAATCCCGCGCCAGCCCCTTGCGCCGCCTCGTTGCACTGATAGTGCCGCCTTTCGCGGGCTTTATATAACTGTAGGCGACGGTCATTTGTCCACTCCCGAGTAGGTGATCGATAATCCACAGGAGGATACGCCATGAAGTCGCTGAAGTCAGTCTCTGTGTTTGCACTTTGTCTCTCGCTGGGAGGATGCGCCACCATTCTTGGAGGGTCTAGTCAGACCCTAACCGTGAATGCCAATGTGACTGGCGCCGAGGTTTACCTCAATGAGACTCTACTAGGGGTCACCCCTCTGACGGCAAACGTCAAACGTGGCCAGGAAGGGGTCTTGAGGGTGACCGCCGAGGGATACGAGCCGTATCAAATCGCTTTGAACAAGAAGGTCAGCTCGCTATTCTGGGTCAACATTTTGTCAGGCGGTACGTTCGGCTCAACCACGGACTACAAGACGGGCGCCATGTACGAGTACGAACCATCGACGTATATGGCGAGCCTGCAGCCGGCGGGACAGTCGCCTAAGGATCTCGGACAATGGCAGCGGCGTGAAGCATTGCGTAGCTTCGTGTTGCTCAACAGCCAGGCGCTCGTGTTCGATCTCGCGGCAGGCGAGGGAGAATATATTGATGCCCTGGTGAGCATTCTCACGGTCCCCTCGGATGACCGTGCGGCAGCTATTGAACGGTGGCGGTCCGACTATGCCGGTGCAAGGACGGCGATGGACTTCGCCGCGAGAATTCTTACCGAATTGGATTAGTCTGGCCCACTCTGGTTGCCGGCGATGCCGCCATGCCTATGAAGGTTGCCATTGCAGCTCTTGGGGTGCTCCTGGCTTGTGAGGCCGCGTCCGCCCAAATCGCCATGCCGATTCCGGAGGCGTGGAATGGGCAGTGGCGGGCGCTACTTCACTACCGCAACCACGATGGGATGCGTTGGAGCGGTGTCGACGACGCTTCGTTCTTTCTGAGCATCGCGGGCGCACACAACCCGGAGCGTGAATGGGCAGCGGACCGTCTTGCGTTCCTGTCTTCCGATCAAGTAGTGCCGTCCGACCAGCATGCCCAGTGTCGATTTCCGGCTCGTTTCGCGCTGATGAGGCAGGCCCTGGGCTGGTCGGACGGCGATGTTCCGGTGGTGGATTGCCGCGATTTCGAGGCTTATAGGGAGCGCGTCAGTGGCAGGACGCTGGTGGCCGTGTTCGTTTCGCACTACCTCGGTAATCCGGCGTCGGCCTCCGGCCACGTGATGCTGTACTTGAGCAACCGGGACAACCGTGAAGCAACTCTGGCGGACTACTCGGTCAGTTTTGAGGCTAACACCGGGGGTATGTCTCCCGGCCAATATCTACCAAGAGGCCTGTTAGGTAAGCTCGAGGCCGGATACCGCGTTGAGCCGCTCTATGTGCGGGTGCTCAAGTACGAACGGCAAGAGCAACGCGACCTGTGGCTGTTTCCGCTTCGGGTGGAACAGGGCCAGATCGACCAGCTGGTTCGTCACCTGTGGGAACTCAAGGACCTCACCTTCAGGTATGGCTTCCTCGAGGGGAATTGTGCCCAGAAGATCCTCGAAATTATGCATGCGGTGATGCCCGAGGACAGACTTCTACCGTACGGTGGCCCCGCAGTTCTCCCCCAGGAGGTTGCACGACGGCTGGTGGAGCAGATCGGCTTGGCCGGGGAGCCCATCCGCCGTCCATCCATCTCGGCGGCCTACACGGCGCAGGTCGCCGTGCTGAATCCGGAGGAGAAGGAACAGCTCCGCCATATGCTGGGGTCGAGAACGGTGCCGACAGATGCTTCGCCCGCAGCCCTGTCGGCCGCTTTGGCGTGGAGCGAGATGGAGATGCCGTACCATGCGTTCCGTCGGGCATCCGACCCGGAGGATGACAGGGACTACTTGTGGCGACGCGAATTGTGGACATCCCGCGTGGCCTCCGGCGATTCGGCCGTGGGCGTCTTGGAGTATCCCACTCAGACCCCAGGCGCGGGCGAGTCCCTCCTCAGCGCCCATAAGCCCTCAATGGTCGGGCTGGGCGCCGGTCGCCTCGCGAGCGATGAATCCGTTGTCGAGATTCGAGCTCGCTGGCTACTCCACGACGCCTTGGATCCCCCGACCGGGTATCCGCCGCTGGCGAGCGTGGAGGTCGCTGATCTGGAGCTCGAAGTGAACGGGTCGGGCCACGTGCGCGTCGATGAGGCCACAGCGCTTCGCGTCGAGAAGCTCGGGCCCGCGTCGGATTTGGAATCTCCGCTTGTCTGGAAGGTCGACGTAGGGGCGCGCCGATTGGCGATCGATCATGAGTCGCCGCTGAGTATCGGCGTGGAGGTTAGTATCGGTGTCGGAGCGGCGCTTCTGCGCCCGACGCACTTGGTTGCGCTGTACTCTATGATCGGAACGCGCCCAGGCTTCGCAAGGCGAAATGGCAGAACGGCGTTTCTGGCGGCTGGGATCTGGTCCAGTGGCCTGCTGATCCGGCTACCTGGCGACGTGCGTGCTCGCGTCTCCGGGGAGTACGCTCTGTCCCTTGGCTCCCTAGGCGGGGGCTCCGCCGCTTTCGAGGCCCGTGTGCGCAAGGGAATGATGCGTGATTGGGATGTGGAGTTGGGCTTGTCCAACCGTCCGGGCCGGCGCGGCTTCACCTTGGCCGTCGTGTCTTTTCCATAGTCGCTTTGGACGATGGCTGCTCCCTTACTTCCTCTTGCTTCCTGGAGGTTGAGGTTGCTGAGCCCGAGCCGATATCGCGTCGTCGGACCTTGAGCGGCAACCCTGGTGGGGGGAGGCCCGTCTCGCGAACCTGTGTACGGAGCTTGCGCAATTGCCGTGAGCTCGGCACTCACCTCATGCAGTTCGGATTCGGAGGCGCTCGGACCCAACTCCGGCGGTCGAGCAGGAGCTGGAAGAGGAGGTGCGCTTCCACATCGAGATGGAAGCACAGCGGCTGGCTGCTGCGGAAATGCCCGAAGACGAGGCGTACGGCACCGCCCGGATCCGCTTCGGAGGAGAGGAGCCCCGCACCGAACAAGCCCGGGACGCCCAGGCCACTCGCGGCCCGATCGAACCGGCAACGCCCCACCGGCGCTCGGTAGCGGTGTGGCCGTTCCGGTCGTAGTGTACGAATCGTCCCCCCGGGAGCACGCCTTCCCTTTCACAGGGAACCTTTCCAGTCACATGCCAGCCATTCTACGCCTCCCCCGCGCCGTTCGCGTGCTTCCCATGGTCATCGGCGCGGTGT
>JBBSOM010000097.1:0-7804 GCA_038259715.1 Longimicrobiales bacterium | reverse complement strand
GCGTCCGCGATGTCGCCCGCCACAGCTTCCGCCTGCTGCAGCTTGAGTCGGTCGTTCGCCCCCGGCGCGCCGGGGAGGCCGTTCAGGGACGAGGCCAGCGAGCGCACCCGCGCTGCCGGAACGTCGCCACCGCAGATTCCCTGACAGTCCGGACCCGTGTACAGATCATGCAGAGCCTGCTGCAGGGCCTCGCGCACCGTCCGGGCCTCGGCCTGCAGATCGCCGGAGTCGTCGGGGAGCGCCGCCAGCACCCCGTCGACGGACCGCGTGGCGGATTGGAGCCGCTTCCGACCCTCCTCCAGCACTTCGTTGACCCGGATCACAGCCCGGAGAGCGTCGTTGCGCGCGGTCAGGTCCGCAGCAGCCACGGGATAGCGCGGATCGCCTCGTACCTCGAGGTCGGCTTGGGACGTCGCGTCCGCAAGGTGAACGGAAACGTCATAGCGCCCCGGAACGACGTCCGCCATGCGCGGGAATCGCTCCTCGTCGGCTTCGCCGCCCGGGCGCAGGTCCCAGTCGATGCGGTTGACCCCGCGATGCGCCGCGACGGCACGACTCCAGACGAGGGCCTCGTCCGTGTCGCGAACCTCCAGGCGGGCCTCGCCATCGGCGTCGCTCCAGAAGGAAAGGAGGGCGCCATACGGGCGGTTCTCGCCCTGCTGCATGGCCATACCGGTCGATCGGTAGCCGATGGCTTCCCCGATCATGGCGGCATAGGCCGGGGGCGGCGCGATCATGTCGAGCGCCACGCCGGGGCCGGCGGCTCCCGCCGCGACGGCCCGGAGCGGCCGCACGTCGTCGAGGATCAGCATGCCGCGGCCGTGTGTGGCCAGCACCAGGTCCCCGTCACGAGGATGGACAAGGGCGTCACGAATCGGCACGGATGGAACGCCCGAAGTCCATTGACTCCATGATGTTCCGTCGTCTGTGCTGAAGTAGAGCCCGAACTCGGTACCGAGGAAGAGGAGGCGTGGCTCCACCGGATCCTGGGCGATCGTGTGCGCGAAGCCGTCCACGCCCTCCTGGGCCAGCCGCTCCCAATGGGCGCCGTAGTCACGCGTGCGGAAGACGTACGTCTCCCAGTTGCCGCGCCGGTGGTCGTCGAACACCACGAAGGCCGTACCGGCGTCCTGCTTCGAGGCTTCGATGTCGGGCACCCACGTCGCGTCCGGCACGCCCTTGAAGTTGGGCCGGACGTTGGTCCATGTAGCCCCGTCGTCGCGCGTGAGCTGCACGTTGCCGTCGTCCGTACCCACCCAGATGAGGCCCTCCTGAAGTGGGCTCGGCGCGATTGCGATGATGGTCGTGTGGTTCTCGGCGCCGGTGGCGTCGAGCGTCAACCCGCCGCTATGCATCTGACGTTGCTTGGCGGGGTCGTTGGTGGTCAGGTCCGGGGAGATGATGTCCCAACTCTGTCCGTGGTCTCGGGAACGATGCAGGAACTGCGAGCCCAGATAGATCGTGGTCGAGTCGATCGGATCGAGCGCGAGGCCCGCGTTCCAGTTGAAGCGGAGTGGCGTCCCGTCGGGGTGGACGGGCTGGATGTCGACCTGGAGGCCCGTGACCTTGTCGAAGCGGGTCAGGCTTCCCTGCTGGCTCATCGAGTAGCCGGCGTGCGGGCTCGAAGGGTCGTTGAGCACGCTGAAGCCATCCCCACCCCCCACGCGGTGCCAATACGCGTTCAGGATTCCCTTGTTCTCCCAAACGGTGCTCGGCCCGTACCACGAACCGTTGTCCTGCAGTCCGCCGTAGACGTTGAACGGGATGTCGTTGTCCACGCTCACGTGGTAGAACTGCGCCAGGGTGAGGTTCTCGACGAAGCGCCACGTGTCCCCGCGGTCGGAGGTGAAGGCGATGCCCCCGTCTTCGCCGATGATCATGCGGCGCGGGTCCACCGGGTCGATCCAGAGCTCATGCACATCGCCGTGGATGACGCCCGAGTTCACGACCGTCCGCCACGTCCGGCCCTGGTCGTCGCTGACCCGGATCGAGGACTCGAGCGAGTACAGCCGGTTCTCGTTCTTCGGGTCGACGCGGATGTCCCCGAAATAGAACGGCCGCGACGCCACGCCCGGCCGATCCGAGATCGTGTGGAAGCTGCGCCCCCCGTCGTCCGACCGGATCAGCGCGCTGAGTGTAGCCTCCACCAGCGCGTACACCACGTTCGGACTCGACGGGGAGATGGCCAGGCCTATCCGCCCCAGTTCACCCGTGGGCAGCCCGTCCTCCGGCCCCAGACGGCGCCAGCTGTCGCCGCCGTCGTACGTCTCGAAGAGCCCGGAGCCCGCGCCACCCGACGTGAAGAACCAGGGGTCGCGCCGGAACTGCCACATCGCGGCGAACAGGTGATCGGGATTCGACGGGTCCATGACCAGATCCGCCACACCCGTGCTCGGGTTCTGCCAGAGGATGCGTTCCCATGTCTGGCCGCCGTCGCGCGTGCGGTAGACGCCCCGCTCCTCGCCGTCCGACCACGCAGGACCCATCGCGCCGACGTAGACGATGTCCGGGTTCGTGGGGTGCGTCAGGACCCGTGCGATACGCTCCGACTTGCCGAGTCCCATGAACGCCCAGCTGTTCCCGCCGTCCATCGACCGGAACACACCCTGGCCAACGCCCGCGCTGTTACGGGGATTCCCTTCCCCCGTCCCGACCCACACGATGTCCGGGTTCGGCTGGAACACCGAGATCGCTCCGATCCCCAGCGCCGGCTCGTCGTCGAAGACGGGCTCCCACTGAAGTCCGCCGTCCGAGGAGCGGAACAGCCCTCCCGTCGCACCACCCACGTAGATCGTGTTCCGGTCACGAAGCACCACGTCGACGGCGGCCACACGGCCGCTCATACCCGCGGGGCCGATCGAACGGGCCTTCATGTCCCGGAATAGATCTTCGTCCGCCTGTGCAGCAGCACGGTGCGGCGCGAGGGTGGCAAGGGCGGCTGGAAGGAGGGCGAGGTGCAGTGCTGTACGGAAGAACGACTTCATGAGGCTCCGCGACGGTTCTGACTCCGGACGTGATCTAGGGCGACCGTCCGCGTGGGCCGGCCGCCCTCAGAGTACCTGAGCGGGAGGGCGTGGGAAACCCGTCGGGGTGGGAAGTCCGAGCGACGAGCCCCAGCTTGACCTAGGGCGAGCGCGGCGTCGACGGGACGTGATTCATCACCTCACTTACTTCGCAGCGTATCCGCCGGATCCATCCGGACTCGAGTACAAGGCACCAGAACGGGCGTCTCACCCGCCCGACTGGGTGACCGCGTAGACCGCCACCGTCTCTACGCCCATCGCGTCCTTCTGCACCCCCGCCACGCGGCCGTCGCGCACGTCCATGGGACGGAAGCCGGCTGGGATCGCCACGACGCCCACCAGCCTCCCCTCGGCATCGTAGATCCGCGTGGAGGTGGAGTCCGCCTCGTCGGGCCGGTACGCGATGGCCCACACCCGCCCACCCCGGTCGGACAGCACCTGCCCGATGGCCGGGAGCGAATCGGGCACATGCGAGGAGCGCACGACCCCTTCGGGGAGGGGCGGCAGGGCATCCACCATCGCCTGCGTTACCGGAACGCGAGCGCGCGTCTCGCGGATCGAGCGCAGACGCCGTCCTCCGGTGTCGAAGACGTCCACGCTCCACTGCTCTCCCCGGGCCGCGTAGAGGCGGTCGCCGACCACGTAGGGCGCGAGCACCGGTGCGAACTCGATGGATTCGAGCGTGCGTTCACTGCCCGGTGCCTCCCACGAAGGCGCGATCGGGATCGAGGCGAGGGAATCGCCGGCCTGGCCGTCGGGCTCGAAGACCGAGAGCACGCCGTTCATCATCCTGCGGCCCGGAGCGCCGCGCATGAACAGCACCATGCGGACAAGGGCGAAGGTCCGGTGCGCGTCGGTGACGCCGAGCGGCGCCAGGCGGGGGACGTAGACCATGTTCCCCTCGGGCTTGATGTGCCGGTAGGTCCACGGCGTGCTCGACACGAAGCTCCCGTCGGCGTCGAAGAGGGTGAGCCGCTCGAGGCCCGCGTCGAGCGCCGCCACGGTGTCGGCGGGCAGGAGCGAGATCGAGGAAAGGAACCCGAACTCGCCAGGGCCCTTCCCCGCGCGGCCGGCCACCCAGAGCGGTGCCCCGTCCGCCGCGTAGGCCCGGATCTCGTTGGCGGCGTGGGCCACCACCACACGCCCGTCCTCGCCGAGACGGACCTGGCTCACCCGGAAGAGCGGCGCGTCGCCGGTGGCCTCGTCGCCCAGGACGACGAGCGGCGTGCCGCCGAGCGTCCAGGCCGGCGGCTCCACGGTCGGCGCGTTCACCGCGATCGAGACGCCCACGCTGTCCTTGACGGTGAATGCCGTGGTGTCGGTGCCGCGCCGCCCGCACGCGGTGAGGCCGAGCAGGAGCGAAACCCCGAGCACTACCCGGCGTGCCGGGCGGTGTTTGGCGCCGGGGCGGTCCATGCATTCGCCTCCTTTCCTCGCCCCTACCTCGCCATCTGGAACGTGATCGGGAAGCTGACCCAGACCGGCACCTTCTGGTCCCGGTTCAGCGCGGGGCTGAAGTGGTACACCTTCGCGACCCGGAGCGCGGCGTCGTCGAGCGCCTGGTGCCCCGAACCCTGGTCGATGCGCATGTCCTTCACCACTCCCTCGGCGTCGATGAAGAAGTACACCTTCACCGTGCCACCGACGCCGGCTTCGCGAAGAAGCGGCGGGTACTCAGCCTCCATGGCCTTGATCACCTCCCCCCGATTCTGTATCGAGGGGGCGACGGTGAACGGCGTGAAGACGGGCGTCTCCGCGAGCTTCGGATCCGCGATCACGGGCGTGGCGGGCCGCTCGATCGGGGCCGCCCCCTCCCGGGGATCTCGAAGGCCCGGTACGGGCTCCGCCGGCGGAACCTCATCGGCCGCGGGCGTCGCGGCGGCTGTGTCGTCCGAGGGCCGCGCTTTGATGTTGACCTCCAGGCTGCATGCCGCGGTGAGCAGGAGGCCGGCGGCGCCGAAGCGGATCGCGAGCCCCTTCCACCCGAAGCGCATCGTGGTGCTGAGAAGCGTGCGGATCCGCCGCTCCACCGACGAGGCGCGCTCGCCGAAGCCGGCGCCCACGGGCACGGCGTCCGTGTGCCGGGTGCTCACCTCGAACAGGAGGCGGGCGTAGTGAACCCGCTTCCGCCCGTCCTGCCGGAGGACGCGCGCGTCGCAGTCGAGCTCGACCGCTTCGCGCAGACGGGCCCACGCGATCCAGGCCACCGGATTCCAGGGCATGAGCACGGGAACCACGAGCGACGCTGCCAGGAGCCGGGGATCGCCACTGCGGCGGTGCTCCTCTTCGTGCGCCAGGACCATCGCACGCTGTGTCGCGGGGAGTTCCATCACCCACTCGGGCAGCACGATCGCGGGCTTCAGAACCCCGACCACGGCGGGTCCGAGCGTCTTCGACACGAGGACGTCCAGGCCGTCCACCCTTTCCGGCCGCCAATCCCGGCGAAGGCGCCGGACGCGCAGGACCCCCGCGAGCACGACGAGCGCGAGGACCACGCTGGCGCCCAGCCAGGCGCCGAGGAGCGGGCCTTGAACGTCCGCAAGCGTCCGGGACGCCGCCGCCGCACCGCCGAGCGTCTGCAGCGTGGGGATCGCTCCGCGAATCACGGGGCCGATCGGGCCGAAGACGACGTCCAGCTCGGCGTTCGAGGCCCCCAGGCGCCGCAGGACCGGCCGCACCATCGGGAGGACGACCGCGAGCAATTGTACGCCCGCCCACAGGAAACGCCGGCGGCTCCGGATTCCGCGCTCGAAGGGCGCTCCGGCGCAGGCCACCACCACGCCGACGAGAATCGCGTACCCCATCCACAGAACCAGCATGTCCGCCTCCGTCTACGATAGTCTTCGTAGATACTAGCGACCCGCGGTTCGAAAAGTCAACGATATCTTTCGTAGCAGCCTACGCGGCACCGCCCGTGTGATACGTCCAGACGAGCCGGGACAACGCCGCGACGAGGGCGGCGGCCACGGTCTGGTCTTCGATCCCCCGCACCATCACGGTCAGAACGTAGGGGGGCGCGTTCGGGGGGAAGACCACGGCCGCATCGTGGTTGTGCGCCGTGATCCAGCCGGTTTTGTTGGCGACGCGTGTGCCCTCGGGCAGACCTGCCGGGATGTTCTCGCGGAAGTGCTGCCGCTCGAGAATCGCGAGCATCGAGTCGCGTGACGCCGGCGTGAAGCGATCGCTCCCCTGCACCGCCGCCATCACCACGCCGAGGTCTTGCGCGGTGGTGGTATTGTTCAAGCCGGCCTCGAACGCCTTGAGGTCCTCGACGCCACGGAGGACCTGCATGGAGTCGGCGCCGATTTCGCGCAGCAGGGCCGTCACCCGCTTTGCGTCTGCCTGCTCGATGAGGATGTTCGTGGCGAGGTTGCTGGATCGGGTGATCATGTGTTCGATCATCTCCCGCACCGGCACCTGCTCTCCGACGCGGGCGTAAAGGGCAGTGTCCGAGTCCGACGAGGAAGGAAGGACGAAGGTCGAGGCGTCGACGATCGAGTGGAACGTGGTCGTCACCTCGATGTCACTGTCGAGCGGTCGTGTCCCGTCCTGAGCATCCAGGAAGAGCTGCATCATCACCGGCACCTTCATCGTGCTCGCGGCGTGCATGCGTGTGTCGGCACCGATCGTCACCGAATCGCCGTCCGGGGCGAGATTTCGGTAATACAAGCCCACGTCGGCGCCCGACGCCTGGATCCGTGCGCGCAACGAGTCCCGTAGCGACGCGAGCGTCAACGTGCTCGAGTCGGGTGCTGGTGCGCGCCCGCACCCGCTCGCGGCAAACAGGAGCGCGGCGGATGCAGCGGTCCGCAGGAAGAGAGCAGGCATGGATGCTCCGAGGTGTGGCGTGTGTGCGTCAATGCGCCGAAGGCGCGGGCGCCGCCGGCGCGGGGGCGTGGGTCTGGACCCAGTCCCACTCCGCACCCGCACGGGTCACCACGCGGCCCACGTCGTCCGGGAGCAGAAAGCCCTCGCGGGTCAGCTCCGCCGCGGCAAGGCGCACGAGGTCGAGGTACGCGGCTCTGTTCTCGTACAGGGATTCCAGGCTCGGCCGAGGGTCATTCCGGGCGTTGCGCGCCTCCTCCGTGATGGACAACGGGATGAACGTTCCCTGGAAATCGACAAGTTCGTCGGTGGCGGCCGCGTAGCCCGCGCGCAGGTTCCAGGGGGCGTAGGTGGCGACGGGAACCCGCACCTCGATGCCGCGCACGCCGCTCATCTCGTTGCCGAGACCGTCCACCTGTGGCACGAGCGACGGAAACGCCGTACCGAGCAGAGGCGGCTGATGGTCGATGACGCCGTCGGAGTCGAAGGGGGCTCCATAGTCCGCGCGATACGCCACGTGGACCACGTGGGGCACGGGAACGTCGGCAATCCGGGGGAAGGCCAGACCGGCCGGCGGCACCAGCGTTCCGTTCGCCAGCAGGGGATAGCGGCTCGCCGGCGGCTCGGTACCGTCGGCCACCCAATCCACCAGACGCACCGCAAGAGCCCGCAACGTGGTGAGCGGGTCGAGCGGGTGGCCCCGGTAGACGCCGGGGCTGACCTCGCTCGAGGGCGACGGGGGAAAACCGCCCGGCGCGTGTTGGCCCGAGGCGATGTGGTAGATCCGCTCGTTGGCCAGCGGCTGGACATCCTGTGTGCCGTCGGGCGACGTATGGATCAGCGAGGCCGCCCGGCCCCAGTACTCGTAGCCCGAGTTCGTGTAGAAGATGAGCGGCTGGTTGTCCGGAGAGGTGTGCGACAGGAGCCCGTCCTGGCGGCCCGTGACGGGGTCCGTC
>JBBSOM010000096.1:0-7833 GCA_038259715.1 Longimicrobiales bacterium | reverse complement strand
GCGCCGCTCTGGCCGCTCCGCGGGGGCGGCGAGCGAGTCCCGGCCCGCGACCCGCCCCGCGCCGGGGGGGCGCCCGCCCACGCCGATCGGATCGTCGGAGCCGACGCGGACACGTTCGCCGTCGAGACGGGCCGTCACACCCTCGAGATCGCCGTCGAGGGTGGCCGCGTCCATACGGAGACGGCTCGTGGGCCGGCTCTGCACTGGTCGGAGCTGAGCGTCGAGGCCGGGCCGGGGGCCGAGACGGTGGTCCAACAACCCGTTCCCGTCCGGCTCTCGTTCGAGGGCGATCTTCCCATCCGCTGGTGGGGCATCGAGGAACCCGCGGTGGATTATGCAACCGCGCCGGCGGGCCCGTCCGATCTCGGCCAGCTCCTGGTCGCCGCCTCGTTCCAGGAGCAGGGCGGCATCTACTGGCAGCTGCCGATCGACGTCCCGGGCAACTGCCTACTCCGTATCGACTCGGTCGAGCTGCGCGACGGCTTCGGCGTCCTTCGGACTTCGACCCCCATCGAAGGGGATGCGTTGCAGGGTTGGAAACTCGGTCGTGCCATGGACCTCCGGCCGGACTCAACGACCGACTGGATGCTGATCCTCAACGAGCCCGACCCTCTGCGAGGAGAGCCGCTCGAGGAAGTAAGTCTCATGGCCGACGAGATCGACAACCTCATCTGGATGATCGAGGACGTCGTCGTCGGTCCGCTCGGCCGGGGCGTGCGTGTGCCGCAACCCTCTCCTCGACCCGATCCGAGCCGGGAGGAATACACACCGCGGCTCGCGCCACCCGACGCGTGGATCGCCTATCAGCAGGTCGCCTCCGCCCGGTTGGAGCGCGCGGTACTGGCGCCGTTGGCGACCCGAAGCGATCGACGAACGCGGTTCACGAGGGACGCGCTCGAGATGACGCCCGGGATGCTGGGTGCGGGTGGTCTCCGCCTGCAGCGACAATGGAGCCTGGCACGGACCGCGTCGGGACGCCGGGTCGTCTGGCAGTGTCGTCGCTCGCTCGCCGACCTGCCCCGCGGTGGCTCCGGCCTCCTCCACGATCAGATCGTCAGACCCGAACCCTAGTACCTGATCCTAGACCGCCGAGCTGTTTCTAGCTGATTTCCTCGTCGAGCACCCGAGCCACAATCCAGGCCCCATTGGTTCTGTGAAGCTCGAGCTTCATGTAGCGAAACGCCAATTCCCGATCATCGGGAGCAAAGTTCCACTGCACTTCCACAAACGCAACGCCGCCCTGCAGGACCGGCGGCCGGAATGCAATCACCGCCGTCCTGCCGCCCAGCGAGCAACGTTGAGATCTTCCCTGTCCGCGACAGGCTCGTCCGATCCTGCCAGGCTCAACGGCGATCCCGGTTTTCGCCGCGAAGGCCGACGCCAGTTTCTGGGGGATACTGAATCGCGGCGCATCGCTGTCAAGTACAACAACGTCGCCCGGGATACTGTCGCGCACGAAAGCGAATGCCGCAGCAAGGGCCGCGAGTCCAGCCGCGTCCTGCGCTGTTTGGACGCCGTCTGTCGGACCGGCAACTGCTCCGAGGATCAGGCTGAAGCCTACCAATGAGGTGAACATCGCGGCGCCTCTCCTCAAACCAGTTCAACGTGGGGCAGGACTCGTTGTAGCCCACACTCCCCTGCTACGCAGCCTCGAAGTCCACCTCGATGCCGCGGAGGCTCAGGACGCGCAGGACCGCCTCACCGATCTTGTTGTTCGGGGTCGACGCGCCGGCGGTGATCCCGAGGTCGAACGGCCCTGAGGGAAGCCAGTCCCTTTCCTCGACCTCGTCCGCCGACGGGTCCAGCACCGGCTTGTGCCGGATGGTACCGGTCTCGACGTCGATGCAGGTGGAGTCCTGGATGTGGAACGTCTTCGTGTGCTGCCGGCAAAGGTGCGCCAGGTGGTTGGTATTGGAGGAGTTGTAGCCTCCGATCACCACCATGATCGCAGGGGGGGCCTTCATCATTTCGGCGACCGCGTCCTGCCGTTCCTGCGTGGCCGAGCAGATCGTGCCGAAGGAGCGGTAGTGCTCCTTGATCGCATCGAATCCGTACCGCTCGACCATCGCCTCGTGCACCTTCATGCCGATGGCCATCGACTCGGTCGCGAGCATGGTCGTCTGGTTCGCCACGCCGACCTTCTCGAGGGCTTCATCTGGATCGAAGTCGGGCGTGGCCTTGTCGTGGAAGTGCTCGATGAAGGCATCCCGTGACAGGTGTCCAGGGCGGCGTGCGATGTAGTCGCAGACGAGCATCGCTTCCGCCATGTCGCGGACGATGAGGTACCTGCCCCCGTCGTACTTCGTGGCCTGCGACGCGGTGGCGCGTGATTCCTCGTGGGTATATTTGCCGTGGATGACCGACGTGAACCCTTCTCGCGCATAGCCTTCCACACGTTTCCACACATGGAGCACGGAGCCGCACGTGGTGTCGACGAGAATGCACCCGATCTTCTTAAGCGTCTCGAAGTCCTGCGTGGTGACACCGAACGCGGGCATGATGACGACGTCCTCCGGCGTGACCACCGAGAAGTCGAAGGTGCCCCGGGCATCCGGGTAGATGAACTGGATGCCCATATCGGTCATGCGCTGGTTCACATGGGGATTGTGGATGATCTCGCCCACCAGCCAGATCCGCTTACCCGGAAATTTGTGGACGGTCTCGTAGGCGTAGTCCACGGCCCGGTCCACGCCGTAGCAGAAACCGAATTCCTGGGCGAGGCGCACGGTCACGTCACCGAACGTGTCCGTGTAGCCTCGGGCGCGGATGCGCTCCACCACAGCCGAGTGATACTCGGCGTCGATGAGCGGTCTCAGTTCCTTCTTGAGACCGAAGCCCCGGCGAAAGTAGGTCTGCTCCATGACAACGGTTCCGGCTGCGGTGCGGTCGGCAGCCCGCCGCTCGATGTGGCTGTGGCGGGCCTAAGCGTTCAGTCCCAGGGCTACCCCCGGCGCCTGTGCTGGATCCAGCTTGGAAGGGTCGGGTAGAGGAGGGCCATGCGCTTCCTTGGCCGCCTTGCATTCCTGTTCGTCCTCGTTCCCGTCCTGGAGTTGATGCTCCTGATCCGGATCGGGGAGTGGGTCGGTCTTTGGCCCACGCTCGCGCTCGTGCTCGTCACGGGTACCCTCGGCGCCGCTCTGGCCCGGGCAGAGGGACTCCGCGTGTTCTGGCGCTTCCAGAGCGAGCTCGCGCAGGGAAGGTTGCCCGGCCAGGCGCTGCAGGACGGGATCGCGGTCCTTCTGGGTGGCGCGTTCCTGCTGACTCCCGGTATCCTCACGGACGTGACCGGGCTGGCCCTGCTCTTTCCACCCACGCGCCGATGGATCCAGAAGCGCGTGCGCAAGTCCATGGAACGCCGAATCCGCGATGGCACGCTTCGTGTCGTGAGCATGCGGACCGGCGGGTTCACCGCGTTCGGTGGACCGTTTGGGGGGGCGGGTCCGGGCCCAACCGACTCGGGTGCAAGCGACGCGTCGAGCCCGGAGCGGCTCGATCCCACGAAGGAGATCCGCATCGACGGGTCGGGCCCGGATGGTGGGTAGCGCGTACACTCTGGAATTCATCCGCTTTCCTTACTCATCCGTCCTCTCCGGGCGACTGGACTTTCACTATGTCGCACGACATCTCCTTTCTCGAGAAGCTCCTCGACGCGCCGGGTCCCTCGGGGTTCGAGGTGCGGCCGGCTCGTGCCTGGCGCGCGGAAGCTGAGGCCTTTGCGGACGAGGTCCACGTCGACGTCAATGGCAATTCCTACGCGACCGTGAACCCGGCTGGGCGGCCGCGCGTGATGCTGGCGGGCCACATCGACGAGATCGGACTCCAGGTCACTTTCATCGATGAGAAGGGCTTCCTCTACGTGGATGAGATCGGCGGCTGGGATGCGCAGGTCCTCGTGGGTCAGCGCGTCGTGCTGCTCGGGCGCGAGGGTGATGTGCCCGGGGTCATCGGGAAGAAGGCGATCCATCTCATGTCCCAGGATGACCGCACCAAGGCGTCGGAGACCAAGAGCCTGTGGGTCGACATTGGTGCTCGTAGCCGCGACGAGGTAGCCGCACTGGGGCTGCGCGTGGGTGACCCGATGGTCCTGGCACAGAAGATGGTCCGGCTGGCGGGCGACCGCATCGCCAGCCGCGCGATCGACAACCGGATCGGGGCGTATGTGGTTCTGGAGGCCCTTCGGCTCCTCTCCCAGGAGCCGCCCCTGGCATGCGCTACGGCCGTGGCGACCACGCAGGAAGAGATCGGATCGTCGGGCGGAGGCGCCCGCACGAGCGCATACGTGCTCGAGCCGGACGTGGCGATCGTCGTGGACGTGACGTTCAGTACGGACGTCCCGGACATCGAGAAGAAGGAGTTGGGCGAACATGAGATTGGAGGAGGACCGGTTCTGAGCCGGGGATCCGCCTCTCACAACGAGGTCTTCGAGATGCTGGCCGAGGTCGCCACGGCGGAGGGGATCCCCCATACGATCCAGGCCTCTCCCCGCTCCACCCGGACCGACGCGGACGGGATCTATCAGACCCGTGCCGGCGTGCCCACCGGGCTGGTCTCGGTTCCCAACCGGTATATGCACTCGCCCAACGAACTCGTGAGCATCGCGGACGTGGACAACGCCGCCCGCCTGATCGCGGCGTTCGTCCGACGACTGGGGCCGGATACGGACTTCACGCCCCGCTGAGGAGTGTTCGCGCACGCGATCTGCCCGGTCCGGTCCCTGGTGCAGGAGCGTGACAGTCGCAGCACTCCTCGCTAACCTTCAAGGCTCGGTCCGGGGGCCGTGGCTCGCCCTCTCACTCGGAGAGGCGCCCGGGACCGACGTAAGAGGTCCGGTATGCGACGCCGAAGTCTTCGCGTGTTCAAATTCCACCGGCCTCCTGTCTGGAAGCTCGCACGGGACCGCGCCGGCGCGGGTGGAACCACCGGATGGAAAGAACGAGCATGGTCGAAGCTGGAAAGCTGGTGAAGGGTCTGCAGACGATGCGCGACGAGGGTCACCTCTCCGACGCGCTCCTGCGGTATGCGGTTCGCACGATCGCCTCCTCCGACGACCGCTTCAGTTGGGTGGGCGTCTACCTGCTGAACGCCGAGGGGACCGAGTTGTGGCTGCACAACTACATCGGAACGCCCACGGAGCACGCCAAAATTCCGGTTGGTTCCGGGGTGTGCGGGCGGGCGGTCGCCGAGAAGCAGAACCTGAACATCCCGGACGTGAGCAAGGAAGAGAACTATCTGACCTGCGAGCCGGACGTGCAGTCGGAGATGGTGGTCCTGATCCGCGCGGGCGACGAGATCTTCGGCCAGATCGATCTGGACTCCGAGGACAAGGCGGCCTTCACGGAAGAGGACGAGCAGGGCCTGCAGGGCATTGCCGACAAGCTCGCCGAACAGCTCATGGCCGAGCGTCGCTGACGAACGGAGATCGATCGCGGCGTGGGGCGTTCCGACGGACCTGTTGATCCCGTGTACGCCCCCATCGCGTATCTGAACGCCGGCAACTTCGGGCCGTTCACGCTGGACGGGACACGCACGTTCAGGGTGGGTGCTCGCGACGCGGTGCTGCTGGATCCGGGCCCGGACGTGGAAAGCCATGTCCGGGCCCTTCGAGCATGGGTGGAAGACGCCGACCGGGTGCGCCTGCTGCTGACCCATGGGCACGCCGACCATGCGGGGTCCGCCGGTCGTTTGGCCGAGTTGCTCGGTGCGGCTGTCATGGGGCCCCGTGGGGTGGCCGAGGTCGATACTCCGCTCGCCGACGGAGCCGAGATCGTCACCGACGAGGGTACGCTCAGGGCCGTGGATATGCCGGGCCACGCGCGCCCGCACTTCTGCTACCACTGGGTCGAGGCGAACGCGCTCTTCGTGGGCGACCTCATACTCGGGGAAGGCGACACGACCTGGGTGGGCGAATACGCGGGGTGCGTAGAGGACTATCTGAACTCTCTGACGCGCGTCCGCGCTCTGGCGCCCGCAAAGCTCTACCCTGCGCACGGCCCGCCGGTCGAGGATGTGCCTGCGACTCTTCACCGCTACGAGTCCCATCGCCGCGAGCGCATCCGGGAGGTCGCGGACGCGCTTCGGGCGATGCCGGACGCGACCCCCGACGACTTGCTCCGGATGGTCTATGGACGAAATCTCCCATCCGCCATTGCGGGAGCGGCTCGCATGAGCCTCGGCGCGCTCCTCGACCACGTGCGGAGATCCCACTCCGGAGCTTGATGGACGGACCCACGCGTGCGTTCGGAGAAGGCTCCCGGGTGTGTGGCGTTTCCGGGCGCCGCCGAGTAATCGCCGGTCGTTTCCGGGCTGGCGGCCCCGGCCAGTTGCCGGGCTGTGGTGCGCGTGTCTATGCTCGGGGCCCGGGGGCGCTCGCGCGCGGCCTCCGATTCGATTCCTCCGATCGATTCCTCCCGGATGGGTACCGTGTCCATTCCCCTTCCTGAGTCCATGCAGCGCCGCCTGCGCGAACGGGTGGGGGCGGATCACGTCATCACGGATCCCGACCGGCTTCTCGTGTACGACTCCGACGGGCTCACCGCGTACCACTGGCCGCCGAGAGCGGTCGTGCTGCCTAAGACCACAGCCGAGGTTGCGGCGGTGGTCACGTTGTTGGCCAACGACGGCATCGCGATCGTTCCGCGCGGTGCCGGCACGGGGCTCTCCGGCGGCGCGTTGGCGCCGGAAGGCGCGGTGGTGATCGGGACGGCCCGGATGACGCGCCTCCTTCATCTCGATCCCGAAAACCGTATCGCGCGCATGCAGCCGGGTCTGATCAACGCACGGCTCAGCGAGGCCGCGCGGCCCTTTGGGCTCTACTATGCGCCTGACCCATCCTCCCAGAGTGCGTGCACGATCGGTGGGAACGTGGCCGAGAACTCCGGCGGACCCCACTGCCTCAAGTACGGCGTGACGTCGCGGTACATCACCGGCCTCACGGTGGTGTTGTCGGATGGCCGGGTGGTCGAGTTGGGTGGCGCCGGCAGGGACCCGCAGGCCGGCTACGACCTCGTTGGCCTCTTTGTCGGTTCGGAGGGTTGCTTCGGCCTGGCCACCGAGGTCGAGGTACGTCTGCTGCCGCTCCCCGAGGGAGTGCGTACGCTCCTGGCCATCTTCGACTCCCTGGAGGATGCGGGCCGCGCGGTCACCGCGATCGTCGGGGTCGGCCTGCTGCCGGCCGCCATGGAGATCATGGACGACCAGTCCATCGCGGCCGTGGAGGCTTCGGTCTTCGCCGCTGGGTACCCGACGGACGCGGGGGCGGCGCTGGTCGTGGAGTTCGACGGTACGGACGCGGGTCTCGACGCGGACGCGGACCGGGCTGACTCCCTGTGCCTCGAGCACGGGGCCCGTGAGGTGAGACGGGCGCGCAACGACACCGAGCGGAACGCGCTCTGGAGGGGTCGCAAGAAGGCGTTTGGCGCGTTCGGCCGTCTGGCACCGGACCTCCTGGTCCAGGACGCCACGGTGCCGCGGAGCCGGCTCCCCGACGTACTCCACCGGATCAAGGAGATCGGGCGCGGTTACGGCTTCAACGTCGCCAACGTCTTCCACGCGGGCGACGGCAATCTCCATCCGAAGCTCCTGTACGATCGGCGCGACGCCGACCAGCTCGCACGGGTCGAAGCGGCGTCCAGGGACATCATGGTCGCGTGCGTGGAGGCGGGCGGGACGATCACCGGGGAGCACGGGGTCGGCGTCGACAAACGGAAGTACATGCGGTTGGTGTACGGTGCGGAGGAGATCGAGGCCATGCGCGACGCCAAGCGCGTCTTCGATCCTCCGGGGCTCTTCAACCCCGGGAAGGTTCTTCCCGATCGCGAGCCGACACCCCTCGGG
>JBBSOM010000095.1:0-7899 GCA_038259715.1 Longimicrobiales bacterium | reverse complement strand
GGCCCGCGCACGCACATTCGTGCGCTCACATTCTTCGGTCCGCACATCGTCATCAGTCGGTACGAGGGGGAGGCCGATGCCAACGTCGCCCACCTGCTTGCGGCGGCCCCCGACAGTGGCCCGAGCGCACCGGGCCGTCCGATCGTTCTGGAGGCGCTCGGCATCGAGGGCGGTGTGCTCGACGTTCTGTCGCCCCTGGAGGGCCCGGCTCCGGCGCGCGTACCCACGGTCGAGGCGCCGGACGGGAACGGTCGTCTGCGGCGGATCCAACTCTCGGATATGTCACTCATGGTCGGAGACCTGAGCCTCCGGCCGGGCACGGATTCGCTTCTCACGGGTGGACTCACGGACCTGTCGATGAACGTCTCCGTGTTGGATCGGCCGTTGCGTGTGGCTGGCGCCGAAGGGATTCTCCGGTTCGGCGCGGCGGGCCTGCGCATCGACTCGGCCCGTGTGCGGTTGCCGGAATCGGACCTCACGGGTTCGCTGTTCCTCGGGCCCGAGCGCGGCAAGGACAACTGGGATTTCCACCTGGATCTGAGCACCCGCGGTTCCGCGGCCCTGGCCGACCTCTCATGGCTGGACGATCGGATCCCCGACGGCACGTGGCGGGGTCGGATCGGTTTGGCTGCCGGAGACGCGCTCAACGTGAACTTCCGCGGCGTCGACGTTCAGCTCGAGGCCAGCAGCATGTCCCTGAACGGGCGTGTGGAGGTGGCCGACAACATCGTGCTTCACGGACTCGAGGTGCGGGCGAATCCTGTCGCCGTATCGCGACTCGAACCGTGGCTCGGCATGGAGCTCCCGTTCGACGGGTGGTTGAGCGGACGAGCCAGCCTGAACGGCCCGATGACGGCGTTGGCGACCGAAGGCCGGGTCACGTTGGTCTCCACCGGGCACGCGGGGGGACCGACCACCGCGGATTTCGGTGGCACGGTCCGCTTCGGGAGCGACCCGGGCGTCCAGGACTTCCACGTCCTGGCCGACCCGATCAACTATGCCACGGTGGGCGTATGGGTGCCGGCTGCGCGGCTGAAGGGCACCGGGAGGCTCCAGATCGACGCCTCGGGCCGCGTGGACGACGGCGTCCGCTTCGTCGTGGACGTCAGTCAGCGGATGGACACGACCCCCGCATCCCGCGTGCTGGCGCATGGATCGCTGCGCCGGGACGCCGGGGGCCACTGGAGCACCGACACGCAGGGTGACCTGGCCCCACTGTCGCTGATGCTCGTGGGTCGGATGGCGCCGTCGCTGGACCTTCGAGGCGACCTGACCGGCTCCGTTCGCGTCGTGGGGCCCTTCGACAGTCTTCGCGTCACGGGCGAGGTGCGGGGCTGGGGTGGAACCGCGAAGGTCGACGCCGGGATCAACGCGCTCGATCCCGCCCACGGCTACCGCCTGGACACGGATGTGGACGACGTCTCGCTCGCGGAGTTGGCGCCCGCGCTCCCGCATCCCAGTTCGTGGACGGGTCATCTGAGCGTCCAGGGAAGCGGGATGAGCGTCGACTCGCTGGACGCGCGCATGTCGCTGACCGCGTCGGGTTCCCGTATCGGGGGGCTGTACGTCGACTCGCTGCGCGCGGAGGTGCATGCGGCCGGGGGACTTCTGACGGTGGATACGCTCGACGCGCAACTGGGCGGTGTGCGCATCTCGGGAGGCGGCGGTGTGGGGCTCGGGCCCGGCGTGAAGGGGGAGGCGCACGTCGCCTTCAATTCGGCCGACCTGCACGGTCTGCGTCCGATCTTCCGCGGGGATGTCGTTACCGCGCGCGATTCGCTGAGCAACGTTGATCTCGAGTTCCTGCGCATGGAGGGTGTGGATGTGGACACCCTCCCGACCCAGGCCGAGGTCGCCATGTCCGGGACCCTCCAGGGCGAGGTCACGTTGACGGGGTCGCTCGACACGCTCGACGTGAAGGGCTCCGCCCGGCTGCGGGACGGCGTCTACGGCATGGACCGGATCGGGCAGGCGGACATCACGCTGGACGTGCGCCGCGCGCTGACCGCGAAGCGTGCCGGCCGCCTGGCGGCCACGCTCGCCAACCTGCGAATCGCGGGCAGGTCGTTCGAGAACCTGTCGACCGACCTGACGGTGCAAGGGCGGGGCGCCGACGGTACCGTGGTGCTGAGGGGCGAGGGGGACGAGCGCTACGAGGCGGACGGCTCCTTTGCGCTCGACACGCTCGGGGCGGGTGAGGCGCACCTCACGCGGGCTACGTTCGCGCTCGATTCGCTCGCCTGGCATCTCACGCAGCCGACCACGGTGCTCTGGAGCCCAGGCCGTGTGACGGTCCATGACCTGTTTCTGACCCGGGAGGGTGATGACCCCATGACCCTGACCGCCGAAGGAACTCTCGACCGGTCGGGTTCGTCCAACTTCAGGGTCCAGGCACGAGGTGTGCACGTGGACCGCATGGCGGACATCGCCCAACTCGAGGCGTTGAAGCTCGGCGGGCACCTGAATCTCGATCTGGATGTGCAGGGGCCGGCTTCGGAGCCGATCGTGCGCGCATCGTTCGATGCCCTCGAACCCCGATACGGCGATCTCGCACTCGATTCGATCTCAGGCCTGATCGGATACCAGGACCATGTCGCGACGGTGCGCTTCGACGCCTCCGACGGATCCCGGCACGTGTTCCACGCGGACGGGACCGTGCCGATCGACCTCTCGCTCGACTCCGTGGCGCACCGCCTCGTGAACCAGCCCATGGACGTAAGCGTCACGGCGGACTCTCTGGACGCATCGGTTGTGCTCGGCTCGCTGGACGCGCTTCAGGACGTCACGGGCGTGGTCTCCGGAAACTTCCGGATCGCGGGAACCCTAGACCGCCCGGAGCCGAGCGGTGTGCTCCGCCTGCAGAACGCGGCTTGGTCCATCGACGCATTGGGCGTGCGCCATACGGACGTGAACGGGAGCCTGACGCTGAACAACGACCGCACCGTGGTTGTGGACCTGAGTGCGGGGCCGGGTGGCGACGGCTCGGCGTCCGTGACCGGTACCGTGACGCTGGAGCCGGTCACCGATCCACGACTCGATCTATCGATGTCGTTGCAGAACTTCGTGACGCTGAACCGGCGCGACGTCGTCGGCCGCTTGAGTGGCAAGTTGCACCTCGGGCAGTCGTACGAGACGCCCCTGGTGGAAGGCGACCTGACGGTCGACCAGAGCGTATTGTTCCTCGAGGAGTTCGCGCGCAGTTCGGAGATCGTGGACCTGACCGATCCTCGATTCGGCGTCGTCGTGGACACGACCGCGTTCTCGGGCCGGCCTCTGCTGGCCGACATCAACAACCCCTTCCTGCAGAACCTACGGGCCGATGTGAATTTGTCGGTCCCGCGAGACTCGTGGCTCCGGTCCGCGGACATGAACGTGGAAATGGGTGGCAACCTGCACGTCAGCTACGACCGCAGCCAGCGGGACGTCGTCATGGTCGGTGAACTGCAGGCCCTGCGGGGCTCCTACACCGTTCTGGGAAAGCGCTTCGACGTGCAGAGCGGCACGGTCGGGTTCCCCGGCACGCCGGGTATCAACCCGACGTTGGACATCCAGGCCCTGACCAAGGTCCGTCGGCTGGAAGGAAGTACCTTGGACATCACGGCCACGGTGTCGGGGACGCTGACGCAGCCACGGGTGAGTCTCGGCACCGACGAACAGGGCGTCGCGCCGTCGGATCTGGTCAGCTACCTGATTTTCGGACGTCCCAGCTACCAGATCGCCACGGGTAGCGCCGGACAGAGCGCGGCGAGCTCCGTCGTCGGTGCGGCAGCGGGCGGGGTGGCGAGCTACGTCACGGGTACGGTGGCCACGCAGATTGGAGCCGCGCTCTCCCAGCAGTTCGGCCTCGACTACCTGTCCATCTCCCAGTCCGGTCAGTACGGGGTCGCGTCCGGGCTGTTGAACGGAACACTCGCGGGTACCCAACTCGAGCTCGGACAGTACATCGGCCAGAACGTCTTCGTGGTTCTGGTGTTCCGGAAACCCTCCGACCAGACGAACAGCCAGACCAGCTACTTCGGGGGTGCGCGCGTCGAGGTCGCGATGACCGACGACTACAACTTCCAGGGCTTCTGGGAGGACCGTTCGTTGCGCGGCGGCGGGGGCGGCTTCGGCGACCTGGCGCAGAACGTCAAGGTCATCGGCGTATTCATCTTCCGTGAGTGGGGCTACTGACCTTTGGCCCAGGAAAAATTGATTGTCCGCGGTGCGCGGGAGCACAATCTCAAGAACGTCGATGTGGAGCTCCCACGGGAATCGCTCGTCGTCATCACGGGGCTGTCGGGCTCGGGAAAGTCATCCCTGGCCTTCGACACCATCTACGCCGAGGGGCAGCGCCGATACGTCGAATCCCTGTCCGCGTACGCGCGCCAGTTCCTCGGGCTCATGGAGAAGCCCGATGTCGACACGATCGAGGGGCTCAGCCCGGCGATCTCCATCGAGCAGAAGACGGTCAGCCGGAACCCACGCTCCACGGTCGGCACGGTCACGGAGATCTACGACTACCTGCGCCTGCTCTGGGCCCGGGTCGGCATCCCGCACTGCCCCAACTGCGGCCGGCCCGTCATCCGCCAGACGGCGACGCAGATCGTGGACCGCCTCCTGGAGATGGACAAGGGTACCCGGATCGAAGCGCTTGCCCCGCTCGTGCGGGGGCGAAAGGGTGAGTTCCGCGACCTCTTCGAGAAGGCGCGCAAGGATGGTTTCGTGCGCATTCGGGTCGATGGCGAGACCCATGATCTGTCCGACCCTCCGAAGTTGAACAGGTACGAAAATCACGATATCGCTGTGGTGGTGGACCGCCTGGTGGTGCGTGAGGCGGATCGCGAGCGCCTTGCCGACTCGGTCGAGACCGCGCTACGCGCCGGACAAGGGGTACTGGAGGTCGTCGAGCACCGCGCGAAGGGCGATCCCGTCGAGCACATGTTCAGTGAGCACTACGCGTGCGTGAACTGCGGCACGAACCTCCCCGAACTGGAACCACGCCAGTTCTCCTTCAACTCGCCCTATGGGGCGTGCGTGGAGTGCGGGGGGCTCGGCACCCGCAAGGAGGTCAACCCCGATCTCATCGTGGCGGACGGGAGCATCTCGATCCTCGAAGGGGTCATCCTGCCGTGGGGGGCGCCGACCGGGCACCTGCGCCGCTCGGTCATTCCGGGGCTGGCCGAAGCGTACGAGTTCGACGCCAATACGCCCTGGGCGAAGCTTCGCGAGGATGTGCGCCACGCCGTATTGCATGGCTCCGGCCAGATGAAGATCCGCTTCCCGTACAAGGCCGGGTCTGGCAAAAAATTCAAGGGACACTACGAGGATCTCTGGGAAGGCTTGGTCGAGAACGTGGCGCGCCGCTACCAGGAGACCCATTCCGACGCGGTACGCACGCAGCTCGAGGAGTACATGTCCACGCTGCCGTGCACGGCGTGTCACGGAAGCCGGCTGAAGCCCGAGTCGCTCGGGGTCACGGTTGGCGGGCGATCGCTCGGTGACATCGTGGAGATGCCGATCGCGGAGGCATGCGACTTCTTCGCCGCGCTGCCGATACGAGGCGGTACGAACGGCAGTGCACCGGCGTCGGGGCCTTCGGGACCGCCACTGTCGGCGGAGATCGCCGGGCCTATCCTGAAGGAGGTGGGCGAGCGGCTACGCTTCCTGCGTGACGTCGGGCTCGACTACCTCACCCTCGGCCGCGCCGCCGGCACGCTCTCGGGCGGCGAGGGCCAGAGGATCCGTCTGGCCACTCAGATCGGCTCGCGGTTGGTGGGCGTGCTCTACATCCTGGACGAGCCGTCCATCGGGCTTCACCAGCGCGACAACGAGCGCCTGCTCGAGACGCTGAAGCGCCTTCGGGACCTGGGGAACACGGTCATCGTGGTCGAACACGACGAGGACACCATCCGTGCGGCGGACCACATCGTCGACCTCGGGGTGGGAGCCGGACGCCATGGGGGCGAGATCGTGGTGTCGGGCACGCTCGACGACGTGCTCGCGAGCCCGAGGTCGCTCACCGGCGCCTATCTGCGCGGTGACCGGGCGATCCCCATACCGACCATGCGTAGGGCCATCGACCCCGAGCGCGCGCTGGTGGTCCGCGGCGCGTCCGGCCACAACCTGCGGAAGCTCGACGTCAGCGTTCCGCTGGGCGCCTTCGTCTGCGTGACGGGGGTGAGCGGGTCGGGTAAGTCCACGTTGATCAACGAGACGCTCTACCACGCGCTGGCCCGGCACTTCTACCGTAGCAAGGTGGTGCCCGAACACCACGACGCGATCGAGGGCATCGACTTGATCGACAAGGTCATCGACGTCGACCAGTCGCCGATCGGACGCACCCCCCGCTCCAACCCCGCCACGTACACGGGGCTGTTCACGCCCATCCGGGACCTGTTCGCCAACCTGCCCGAGTCACAGATGCGCGGGTACGGACCGGGCCGGTTCAGTTTCAATGTGAAGGGTGGCCGTTGCGAAGCGTGCTCCGGAGACGGGCTCGTCAAGATCGAGATGCACTTCCTGCCCGACGTGTACGTACCGTGCGACGTGTGCCGCGGGCGGCGCTACAATCGCGAGACGCTCGACGTCTACTACAAGGGCGCCAACATCGCCGACGTTCTGGACATGACGGTGAGCGAAGCGCTCGACTTCTTCGACGCGGTGCCTCGCATCAAGTCCAAACTCGAGACGCTTTCGGACGTCGGCCTCGGCTACATCCACCTCGGCCAGGCTGCGACGACCCTGTCCGGCGGCGAGGCCCAGCGGGTCAAGCTCGCCACGGAGCTGTCGAAGCGCTCCACGGGGAGTACGCTCTACATTCTCGATGAGCCCACGACCGGGCTTCACTTCGAAGATGTCCGGGTTCTCCTCGAGGTGTTGCATCGTCTGGTGGGACTGGGCAACACCGTGGTCGTCATCGAGCACAACCTGCACGTGATCAAGACCGCGGACTGGATCGTCGATCTGGGACCCGAAGGTGGAGCGGGCGGCGGACGAATCCTCGTGGAGGGTACGCCGGAACGGGTGGCGAGAGACCCGGATTCGTACACGGGGCGGCACCTGGCACCCCTTCTCGGTGTGAAATGAAAGAACCGTCGCTTTGCCGGCGGTCTCACACTAGTTTGAGCGGTCCGGTGGATCGGACGCGGGGAGTGACCCTGTGCGTCCGGGAAACCGGGTCCCCGCATATGCCGTAGAGTCGGACGTGACGACGAGAGGACCGCTTCCGCTACGTGCGGGGGCCCAGAGAACGGAGACGGTCATGGTTACCCGAGAGGATCTCGAGAGCTTCTTCATCCGCATGGATGTGGAGTACGAGGAGGTCGACCAGGGCATGTGGCTCTTGAGGGGGCACAGCCTCCCCATCGTGGTCCACCATGCCGACGCGCTCCTGTTGATCCGTATGAAGGTCATGGATCTGCCGGCGATGGGTGACGATTCGCTCGGCCTCTATCGCACGCTTCTGGAGCTGAATGCTTCCGACATCGTGCACGGGGCCTACGGTATCGAGGAGAACGAGCTGATCCTCAGCGATACGCTCGAACTCGAGACGTTGGACTTTCTGGAGCTCCAGGCGTCCATCGAGTCGATGGAGATGGCAGCCGCGGGCCACATGAAGCGCATCCGCTCGCTGACGGGTGCCGAGGTGGAGGGATAATGGGCATCTTCACGAAGCTGTCCACGGTGATCAAGTCGAATATCAACGACCTCATCTCACGGGCCGAAAATCCCGAGAAGATGTTGAACCAGATCATCCTGGACATGCGGGACCAGTTATCGAAGGCCAAGCGTGAGGTCGCGGCCGCCATCGCGGACGAACGCAAACTCAAGTCGCAGCTCGAGGACGAGGCGAAACAAGCCCGCGACTGGGAACAGCGGGCCATGTTGGCGGTCAAGGAGGGTCGGGACGACCTGGCC
>JBBSOM010000094.1:0-7903 GCA_038259715.1 Longimicrobiales bacterium | reverse complement strand
CGGATGGATCCGGAATCCGAAGGAGCACGACGGCCCCTGACCCACACACGTCAGGTCACGATCGATGCGTTGTGCGACCATTTCGCAAACGATGCGATGGAGGTCGAGGAGTTCGAGCGCCGCGTCGAGGCCGCGCATCGGGCCGCGACCGTCGACGATCTCACGGCGTTGCTGCGCGTCCTGCCGGGAGGGAACCTCCCCGCGCCGTCGCAGGGGACGGAGTCGGCCGAGATCGCGACGCGCAAGTTCCGGGTGATGTCGGCGGCTCACGTGCGCGAGCGCGAGATCATCGTCGCGATTCTCGGAGGTGCGTCCCGCCGCGGCCGGTGGAGCGCCGCCCGCTACAATTTCGGTTTGGCCATCATGGGCGGAACCGAGTTGGACTTCCGGGAAGCCGAGTTGGGACCCGGCGTCACGGAGGTCCGCGTGTTGGCCGTTTGGGGGGGCGTCGAGATCATCGTACCTCCTGGGATGAACGTGGAGTGCCGAGGTATCGGCATCATGGGTGGCTTCGACAACTACAGTGACCAGGATAGTGACCAGACTTCCCCCGACCCGGATGCGCCTACACTGCGTATTACTGGTTTGGCGTGCATGGGCGGCGTGGAAGTGACGCAGCGGTATCCAGGGGAGAGCAGTCGGGAAGCCCGTCGGCGCCGCCGCTCTGCACGCAAGGAGAGCCGACGCTTGAAACGAGGCGATTGATGGGGCTGAATCCCCGCCGCGATGTGGCCATTGTATCCGTGTCGATCGATTTGGGCGCGGGTCGCCGGGGTGTGGACATGGGCCCTTCGGCCCTGCGCATCGCCGGCTTGACGCGAAAGGTGGAGAGTCTGGGATACCGGGTGTGGGAGGGAGGCTCGGTGACCGCCGGCGGGTTCGAGACCACCGACCCTGGCGACGAGCCGAAGACCCGGTTCCGGTCTGAGATCGCGGCCGTCGGTCGTCGTACCGCGGAGATCGTCGGTCGGTGCCTCGAGCAGGAGTGGCTTCCGCTCATCGTCGGGGGTGATCACTCGCTGGCCATCGGTTCAGTGGCCGCCGTCGCCCGCCACTACCGCCAGCAGGGCGAGGCCATCGGCGTGATCTGGGTGGACGCTCATGCCGACATGAACACGCCGGCAACGAGTCCGAGCGGCAATATCCACGGCATGAGCCTGGCCGTCCTGATGGGACGTGGGCACCCTTCGCTCACGGGTCTCGTGTGCGACCCGCCCGCAGTCGATCCGAAGAACGTCACCATCCTCGGCGCGCGTGCGCTCGACGAGGGGGAACGCGCCCTGATCGCGGAGCTGGGCGTGCGCGTCTTCACGATGTCGGAGATCGATGAGCGGGGCATCGCATCGTGTATGGCCGAAGCGCTCGAACGGGCGAACGCGGGTACGGCGGGCTTCCATCTTTCGTTCGATGTGGACGTATTGGACCCCCGCGAGGCACCCGGTGTCGGGACGCCCGTGCAGGGGGGTCTCACCTATCGTGAGGGGCACCTCGTGTGTGAGAAGGCAGCCGCCACCGGGAGGATTGTGAGCCTCGCGCTGGTGGAGGTGAACCCGGTGCTCGACGAACGAAATCATACCGCTCGGCTGGCGGTCGGACTCGTCGCCTCGGCGCTCGGGCAATCCATTCTGTGAGGTAGGCCCTCGACGCAGGTCGGGCGCCGAAGGCCGCTCGGGCACGCTCAACAGGGAGCCTGGTTCCGGTGTCGATATCCTGGACCCGTCGATCCCTTCTCTACGTGCCAGAGCCCGATGTCAGAATCGCTTCAGACCCGCCTGACCGAGACGTCCTTTACCGCGTTCCGCATCGTCTTTGGGCTCATGTTCATGCAGCACGGCGCCCAGAAGCTCTTCGCGATGTTCGGCCGCGAGGAAGCGGTCCAGCTCTTCTCGCAGATGGGTCTGGCCGGCGTCCTGGAGTTCTGGGGCGGTCTGCTTATCGTGATGGGACTCCTCACCCGCCCCGTGGCGTTCGTCCTGAGCGGTGAAATGGCCGTTGCCTACTTCCAGTCCCACACCCCCGGCGGGTGGATCCCCATCATGAACCGGGGCGAACTCCCGGTACTCTACTGCTTCGCGTTCCTCTATCTCGCGGCGCACGGCGCGGGGAAGTTCAGCGTCGACGGCATCTTGTCCGCACGGCGGAAAAGGGCACCGGGTCTCTGACGCTCTCCTGCCTCCCAACGCGTGTCAGGACCCGAGCGTGCGCCCCAGGTAGGCCTTGAGGCGCTGCCATGCGTCGAGGGCCGCCGTGGTGTCGGCGAGGTTCCGGTCGACGTGGAGCCAGAAGCCATGCTGCACGTCGTCGTAGACGTGAAGGTCATTGGGGATCCCGGCCTCGTTCAATGCCTTCTCGAAGCGTGCAACAGCCTCGGGATTGATGCCCTGATCGAGACCCGCAAACGTGCCGTATACCTCGTGTGACAGGTGCGCCAGGCGCGCGGGATCGTCGATGAGCTGACCATAGAAGATGGCAGTCGCGTCGTGGTTTTCACCGTCCAGCCCGAACGACAGCGCGATGCCGCCGCCGAAGCACCACCCCATGGCGCCGACGCGTCCGGTGACGTCCGACCGGCCCTTCAGGTAGTCGACGGCGGCGTTCATGTTGGCGATCATCTTCGGCTGGTTGCTCTGCACGCCCTGCATCAGTGCGACGTTCTCGTCGCGATCGGAGCCGGTCTTCCCGTCGTAGAGGTCGACAGCGAGCGTCACGTACCCTTCCGCTGCGAGCGCGTCGGCGACCTCCCGAACACGGTCGACCAGGCCATTCCACTCGTGGACGATGACGAGCGCCGGAAAGGGTCCGGCCCCTGCCGGCACCGCCAGATACCCGGTGGATATCGTGTCGTCGGGCACGTAGTGCAGATCGACGCCCTGGAGCGGGCCGGCGTGGCCGAGGATCGCCGCCGGCAGTTCGTTGTCGGCGGTCCTGGCGATCGGGACGCGAGGGCCCGTCATGGCGGCCGAGGAAGTGGCTGCGCCCGCCGCATCGGTGTCGGGCGTCTTCTCCGCGCCACCGCATGCCGAGAGGAGGAGGAACGTCGCGAGGCCTGCGATGTGGAAGGGTCGCATGGTCGGATCTCCGTGGAGGTCGGGATGTTCGGGATGTTGATGTCGCGCGCCGGAAGTGTCGCGGCCGCTCGAGCGCCGATGGATCGGCTCCGCGGCGTTGCTCCCCGTCAGAATAGAGGTGCAGCCGCTCGGGGGCACCCCCGCACTTGCATCCGCATTGCCTCCGAGCGGGCGGCGTGGCCATGTTGCCCCACAGATTTCGATCTCCCGCGAGGCTACGTGATGCGCGCCACTCCCTCCATTCGATCGTGCCTCGGCATCCTCCTGGCCGTGCTCGCTGCCTCCTCGGCGAACCCCTCCCGCATTTCCGCGCGGCAACAGGTGGACCTGGCCGAGCTGCAGGACCAGGCTGTGGAGTGGTTACAGGAATACATCCGGCTCGACACGCAGAATCCGCCGGGCAACGAGATCCTGGGCGCGCGCTTCTTCGCGAAGATCTTCGACGCCGAGGGGATCCCCTACGAGATCGCCGAGTCCGCCCCGGGGCGCGGCAACATCTGGGCGCGTCTCGAGGGCGGCGAAGGGCGGGCCCTCGTGCTTCTGCACCACATGGACGTCGTGCCCGCGGATGCGCGCTATTGGTCCTTCGCTCCGCTCTCCGGCGAGAAGAAGGACGGCTATATCCAAGGGCGCGGCGCGCTCGACACCAAGACGAGCGGGATCCTGAATCTGGCGGCGTTTCTGGCGCTGCACCGTTCGGGCGTCGCGCTCAGTCGACCCGTGATCTTCATGGCGACCGCAGATGAGGAGGCGGGCGGTTCGATGGGTGCCGGATGGCTCGTGAAGAATCGTCCGGAGCTCTTCGAAGACGTCGGCTTCCTGCTGAACGAAGGTGGCGGAGGCGAGAAAGTGGGTGACAAGACGCAGTTCGGCGTCGAGGTCACGCAGAAGGTTCCGTTCTGGTTCCACCTCAAGACCGTGGGCGAGCCCGGTCATGGATCGAGCCCGCACGCGAGTTCGGCGGTGACGGAGATGATCGACGCGCTCGCTCGGCTGCGGAACCACGACTTCGAGCCCCGCATCATCCCCGCGGTGGACGCCCACTTCAAGGGCATCGCGGCGGGACAACCCGAGCCCTGGCGGACGCGCTTCACCGACATGGCCTCGTACATCCACCAACCCGGCGTGCTGAGGGAGCTTCAGGAGTACGACCCGACCCTACACACCCTGACGCGCAACACGTGTTCGATCACCCGTCTGATGGGGAGCGACAAGATCAACGTCGTGCCGCCTGAGGCCGGCGCCGAACTGGACTGTCGGTTGCTTCCCGACCAGGATCCGAAAGCCTTCACGGCCGAGTTGGGTTCGGTGCTCGGCCCCGACGTCGAAATCGAGCAGATCATGGGCTTCACACCGGCGGTGTCGACGACCGACACGGACCTCTACCGCATCCTGAAGGACGTCACGCTCGAGACGTTCCCCGGGGCGCAATTCGTGCCGCAGGTACAGGGTGGCTTTACGGACTCCCACTTCTTCAGGGACATGGGCATTGTGAGCTACGGATATGAGGCAACGGCCACCCCCCAGAAGGATGAGGGGGGCGTGCACGGCAATGACGAGCGGGTGACCGAGGAAAACGTTCGCCGGGGCGTGAAGATGACCATCGACATCGTGCGGCGATTCGCGACCGCGCGCGGGGTGTCCCAATGAGTGCGCGGATAGCGGGCCGCACCCGCAGGATTGCATTCGTCGTGGCGATGGCCGGTTCCTTTTCGGGCGGAGGTGCGCACCTGGCTGCGCAGTCGGCGCACGACACGCTGCCGTGGCCGCCGGTCGCGACCTTCTCCATCCTTGGCTACGACCCAGCCACCGGGGAGGTCGGAGGGGCGGTGCAGTCGCGCGTCTTTTCGGTGGGCAACGGCGTGCTCTGGGCCAAGGCGGACGTCGGCGTGGTCGCGACCCAGGCGATCGTCGACGTGAGTTACGGGCCGAAGGGCCTCGTGCTACTGGAGCAGGGGCTTTCGCCTGAAGATGTCGTGGCGCGGCTCCTCGCGCAGGATCCCGACCCCCGGCCGGAGGACTGGAGCAAGGGCGGACGGCAGTTCTCCGTGATGGACGCACACGGCAACGTAGCCACGCATACGGGCCCCGCCGCGTCCGAATGGGCGGGCCACCACCTCGGGCGGTACGTCTCCGCGCAGGGCAACATCCTCGCGGGCCCCGAGGTGGTGGACTCCATGGTGTCGGCGTTCGAGCATACCGAAGGTCACTTGTCTTTCCGTCTGCTCGCGGCGTTGGAGGCCGGGCAGGCCGCCGGCGGCGACCGACGCGGTATGCAGTCGGCCGCCATGATCATCGTCAAGAAGAACGGCGGCGTGTGGCTCAACAACGACGTGGTGCTGCGTCTTCAGGTCGACGACGCGGACCGGCCGATCACGGAGTTGCGCCGGCTCGTGGAGAAGGCCGCCGAACAGCGCGAGCGCACCCAGCGTAGATAGCCGCTCAAGCCTTTACGAGCTCGACCTTCGAGTCCGCCAGATTCGTCTCGACCCAGAAATTCAGGGCCTCACCCGGGGCGAGCGTCAGGCCGTTCGTGCGTATGCCCTCGTCGCTGTTCAAGCTCGACCAGATCGGCACATCCGGGACGACGTTGATCTGGAACGCTCCTAGATCCGCGATGGCCTGTGCAACCTGGAGGATCCTCACGTCCGAGCGGCCGACCCAGCCCATGTCGTGGGCGCGGCCGGTCGCGTCCCTCAGGAAAACGCGCACCGGCGCGACGTAGTTGTTGATCACCCGGACTTCGACGGACGTCGTCGCCGGGGCAGGGTTTGCGTCCGCGGTGGCGCCCGTCGCGCCGGTCGTCAGCATGGCCGTCGCGAGTGCGACCCGCGTCATCGATTTCTTCATCGTCGTCGTCGTCATCATCATCATCATCATCCTCCCAAGTGGATTCCCCTCGTTCCGCCCACGGTCACCCGTCCACCGGGCCCCCCTGGGCCCCAACTGGCTGACACATCTTTTCTGACGCGGTGGGGCGCCGAATGGTTTCGCGCGGCCTGGCGCCTGCTGGAAAGGTCCGTACGAAAAAGGGGCCCCGACCCTTTCGGTCGGAGCCCCTTTCAGGCGGCGATTGCGCCAGCCGGTCAGTCCGTCGGGCAATGCTCCGTGTACGCGGTCTGCAGGTCCGTGGCGATGTCCTCCGGATGTCGCCCTTCGATGCGGTGGCGCTCCATGAAGTAGACCAGTTCTCCGTCCTTGAAGAGCGCAATGGACGGTGAGGACGCTGGATGGCCTGGGATGTACTCACGCGTCCGTTCCGTCGCCTCCATGTCCTGTCCGGCGAAGACTGTGGTCAGGACCTCCGGCTTCGCATCTCCCTGCAAGGAGAGGTATACGGCCGGCCGCATCATGCCGGCGGCGCAGCCGCACACGGAGTTCACGACCACCAGCGTGGTTCGCTTCTCCTTTCCGAGAACGCCGTCCACATCCTGGGGAGTGCGCAGTTCGTTGAAGCCGATCCTGACGAGATCTTCGCGCATCGGCGCGACCATGAATTCCGGGTAAGGCATCCTTCGTGTCTCCTCTACGTCCCGACGGGCATCGCGTCCTGTCGCGCCACCTCGCCCGTCGTCAAGTTGATCGGGAGACGTGAATACCCCCCATCCTCGAGGGGGTTCACGGTGCGGCGCCGGCCCTTCACGTGGCGTCCGTCCGTTGCTGCACCGCCTCTTGAATGCAAACTTTCACAGACCATGCCGTCCGCCAACGCGATCGTTCGCCTCTACGTCAACGGCGACCTCCACGAGGTCGGCGTTCCGTCTCACTACACCCTCCTCGAGACGCTGCGTTACGTCCTGGGTCTGACCGGATCGAAGCAGGGGTGCGACAAGGGTGACTGCGGCGCATGTACGGTGCTTCTGGATGGCCGCCCCACGCTCGCCTGCCTCACGCCGGTCTTCGAGGCCGAGGGCGTGCCCGTTGTGACCGTCGAGGGGTTGGCGACCGCCGCCGGACCGCATCCGCTTCAGGACGAGTTCGACCTCAAGGGCGCGGCGCAGTGCGGCTTCTGTACACCGGGCATCTTGTGTTCGGCGGCGGCCCTGCTCGAGCGCACCCACACGCCGACACGCGAAGAGATCCAGCAGGCGCTGTCCGGGAACCTGTGCCGGTGTACCGGCTATACGAAGATCTACGATGCGATCGAGGCGGCGGCTGCCCGGATGATGGGCGTCGAGGAGGGCTCCAAATGAATATCATGTCTCGTAACGTGAAGTCCGACTTCACGTTGATCGGTCTGTCGCAACGGAAGATCGAGGGCCGGGACAAGTCGTCCGGGCGTGCGATGTACACGGACGACATCCGTCTGCCGGCCATGCTTCACGGCAAGATCCTTCGGAGCCCGCACCCCCACGCCCGCATCGTGTCGATCGACACGTCGGAGGCCGAGGCGCTCGCTGGGGTCCACGCCGTGGTGACCGGGCGGGACATGCCGACCACCTACGGCATCATCCCGTGGACCCCCGACGAGTATCCGCTGGCGCTGGACCGTGTCCGCTACATCGGGGACGGGGTCGCGGCGGTCGCGGCGGTCGACGAGGACACGGCGCTCGCGGCGCTGGATCTGATCCGCGTCGAGTATGAGGAACTGCCGGCCTTTCTGGATCCCTTTTCCGCGCTAGAGGCCGACGGTTCCACCCCGTATGTGCACGAGGCGAAGAAGGAGGGGTGGAACGGCAACATCACCAAGAAGGTCCATCTCGAGTTCGGTGAAGTGGACGAACTGATGGACCGCGCGGACGTGGTGGTCGAGGGCGAGTACTTCTTCGAGGGCACGACGCACACACCCATCGAGCCACACTGCGCGATCGGTTTGTGGGAGCCGGACGGTGGCG
>JBBSOM010000093.1:0-7912 GCA_038259715.1 Longimicrobiales bacterium | reverse complement strand
GCCGTGGACCGGCCCATCTGGGGCGTGCAGTTCCACCCGGAGGTCGCGCACACGACCCGTGGCGACGAGATCCTGTCGAACTTTCTCTTCGACGTCTGCGGCGCGCGCCCTACCTGGACCGCCGGAGCGTTCATCGAGGACACCATCGCGCGCATCCGTGAACAGGTCGGAGACGGCACGGCCATCTGCGGTCTGTCGGGAGGCGTGGACTCGTCCGTGGCGGCGGTGCTGGTCCACCGCGCCATCGGGGACCGGCTCACGTGCATCTTCGTCGACCACGGACTGCTGCGGAAGCACGAGCGGGACCAGGTCGAGCGCATGTTCCGCACCCACTACCGGATGAAGCTCGTGGTGGAAGACGCATCGGAACTCTTCCTGGGGCGGCTCGAGGGCGTGACGGAGCCCGAGCGGAAGCGGAAGGTCATCGGCAACAGCTTCATCGAGGTCTTCGAGGCCACCGGCGCCCGGGAGGGCACGGGCGCGACCTGGCTGGTGCAGGGCACGCTGTATCCGGACGTGATCGAGTCCGTGTCGGCCGGTGGCCCGTCGGTCACGATCAAGACCCATCACAACGTCGGCGGGCTCCCCGAAGACATGCCCTTCGAGCTTATCGAGCCGCTCCGCGAGCTGTTCAAGGACGAGGTGCGCCAGGTCGGCCGCGAGTTGGGGCTCCCCGAGGAGTTCGTCGGGCGCCACCCGTTTCCCGGGCCGGGGCTCGCGATCCGCGTCCTGGGCGAGGTGACTCCTGCCCGGCTGGCGACGCTGCGGGAGGCGGACGCCATCTTTCTCGACGAGATCCGCACCGCCGGACTGTACGACGAGATCTGGCAGGCCTTCGCCGTGCTGCTCCCCGTCCAGTCCGTGGGCGTCATGGGTGACGCCCGCACGTACGAAAGCGTGTTGGCGCTGCGCGCCGTCACGTCACGCGACGGGATGACGGCGGACTGGTATCCGTTCCCGTACGACGTGTTGGCGCGGATATCCACGCGGATCATCAACGAGGTGGAAGGGGTGAACCGCGTGACCTACGACGTGAGTTCGAAGCCGCCCGCAACCATCGAATGGGAGTAGGGAGGGGCTTCGGGTGGTGGAGCGTCGTGTGTCCCTCCTCAGGCGCCTCGGTCCGGCTCCACCACAGCGTCCGCCTCGATCTCGATGAGCATCTCGGGGTCGATCAGCCGCCTGACCTCGACCATCGACGTGGTCGGAGGATGGGCGGCGAACGCCTCCGCGTGCGCCCGCCCGAACTCCTCCCACCGGGAGATGTCGGTGACGAACATGCGCGTGCGGACCACGTCGGTCAGCTCCGCACCGACGTCGCGGAGTGCCTGTTCCAGGATCTGGATACACCGCTGCGCCTGCGCGTAGGCATCGCCAGGCGCGTGCACGCGCCCTCCTTCGGCGATCGGAGCGGTACCCGTCACGAAGATCCGGGCGCCGGTCCTGAGTGCCCTGCAATAGCCGACCCGGGACTCCCACGGTGCCCCACTGAATACCCTCTGGAACGCCATTTGCAGCATCTCCCGTCTCGTTGGGCTATTCCGCCTGACGGGATTGTGTGGGGCCGCGCACTCGCTCGCAACGCGGGCGAGAAGGCAGCGACGACGCTTCATCCCCCATCGTGATAACCGGAGAAAACCAGATGAAACGCATAACGACTGCCCTTTCCCTCCTGGCCTGCATGAGTCCTGTGGCTCTTTCCGCGCAGGCTACGTGGGACGCCCCCTCCTTCATGCACGCCGGCGCTCCGTCGGGCCTCACGCTCGCGCTGATCGACTCCGACCCGGGAGATGGGCTCGGCGTCCTCGGGATATGGCGTCGCACGGAAGCACCGATCGGCGTAGGCTTCCGGGCCGGCATCTCGGAGGCCGGGAATAACCATACGGTAGGGATCTTCGGATTCGACCTGTCCGGATTGCTGCCGGGCCTCACACAGGACAGCGAGGCCCAGGCCCTGTGGTGGACGGGCGCCGGAGTAGGTGTGGGGAATCACTTTTCCGCTTCGTTTCCGCTCGGCATGGTGTTCAGTTGGAATGGGATGAACGAAGGTGTGAGCTTCGTCCCGTACGGCGGAGGCCATATCGTGCTGGACCTGGTCACGCACGGGAACGACGACCTGCGACTCAACGGGGTGGTCGACCTCGGGCTCGATGTGACGTTCCCGTCCGGGTGGGCCGGACGCTTCAGCGCAGCGCTCGGCGACCGCGATGCGCTGGGCATCGGCGTGTTGATCCCGACGCGCTGAGGGGGGCGAGAGGAGGTAATTTGAGCGGAGCCGCTACGAGTCTCATGCGGGCTCGGACGGACCCTCCCGCGAGCTCACAACCCGGCGTGGACGGCAGTGCGCCGGTCATGCCTGCCCCACACGCCCCCCGCGCTTGGAACCCTGCCTGCTGGCTTGGTTCGTAGGCGTCGGACCACGCGCTCGCGCGCGCCTTTTTTGGGAGGTAGCCGACGGGCATCCTCCGCGATGACGCACTGCGTTGGCCTCTCTCCTGGCTCCGCTGCTTGGGCGCCTGGCACGGCCGAGCATACCCAGTGGAGGCTAACGGAGCAGGCACGAACCCGTGATACTCGACACGACGAGCATTTTCGCGTAATAGGCAAGGGAGCGCGACGGGGACATTGAGTGCGAGGAGATTGCCGAACGTGTTCGCGCGGCGTCGAACGCTGTGAGCTGATGGGTGGCGTGGCTAGCTCTTTGGCTAGCTCCCACACATTGCTGTAGCAACGGACGATACGAAGGGGACGCACGATGAGGAATGCAGCCCTGATGTCAGGCATATTTGCCGTCGTCGCTCTTGGAAATGCTTATCCTGCGGTTGGTCAGGGAGTGCCTCCGACGGCGGCACCCCAGGAGCGGCGCACGCCCATTGATGCGTGGCTCAGTACGCCGGACACAATCCATCTGTCGGTTGAACAGCGGAAGAGCGTCGAGGACCTGAAGGCCCGATTTCGGTCCGAGTTCAAACAGTTACGTGGCGAGGACGAAGTGGCCGTCGTACTGCAGGCCAAGGCGTTGCACGAGAAGTACCAGAAACTCGTGCGCGAACTGCTGACCCCGCAGCAGCGCCCTGCCTTCGACCGGAACGTCCGGAGGGTCGGATGATGGGTATATGTCCGCCCTGTTCCCCATTCTGATCTCAGGTAGATGATCAGCGATCTCCGCAGCGCGTTTCGCTCGCTCTGGCGCCGACCGACCCTTGTCGCGGCACTCGTGCTCACGCTCGCTCTGGGCGTTGGCGTGAACACGGCAATCTATACGCTCGTCGATGCAGTCCTGCTTCACCCCCTCTCTGTCGCCCACCCGGATCGACTGGTGGCCGTTCAGGAGGTCGGCGGCACGGAAAATTCAGGGGCCGTGACGTATGGCACCTACGAGCGCCTAGCCAAAGGCACACGCGTCTTGGATGGTGTTGCCGCCTCCGTGACCACTCGCCTCAAGGGTGAGATCGACGGGGGACGGCAGGAGTACTCAGCCGTTGCCTTTGTGACCAATGGGTATTTCGATGTGTTGGGGGTGGAGCCAGCGGTCGGTCGAACGATGCTTCCGAGCGACCCCGCTGTTCCGGGCCAGAACCCGGTGGTGGTGTTGAGCTGGGACTATTGGCAGCGGTTCTTCGGCGCTGACCGGGCCGTGATAGGCAGCTCGATTCGCGTGAATGGAGTGGCGCTGGTGGTCGTCGGCGTGGCACCGCAGGCGTTCCGTGGCACATCCTTGGGGTTTGTGCCCGACCTGTGGGTTTCGCTGTCGATGATCTCGGTGTTGCATGTGCCGAACCTCTCCGACTCAGAGGGCGTCGATCGGCGCTGGCCCATCCTCCAGGCGTTCGGCCGCCTCGCCCAAGGTGTTGACCCGAAACGAGCGGCGGGTATGGCTCTGGAATCGCTGAGCGGCTCGGGGCGCGATGCGGCGGGCGGAACGGCACGAGGCAAGGCGCCTACGTTCACGCTGGTGCCGCTCGCCGAGGCCGCGACAACCCCCGAGAATCGGAGGACGCTCTGGCGAGGAGCCCGCCTTCTCTATGCCATCGGGGCCATGACGTTGATCCTGGCCTGCCTGAATATCGCGAACCTGCTTGTCGTGCGGGCGGACGAGCGCCGCGTGGAACTGGCCGTCCGTGCGGCGCTCGGTGCAGGCGTGGCGCGTCTTGGCCGACAGCTTTTCGCCGAGAGCGTCCTTCTCGCGCTTTCGGGGGGGATCGCGGGGATCGGTGTCGCTTGGGTGGCGACCAAGGCGCTCTCCTCGCTCACCCTTCCGGGACGAATCGCCCTCAGCACGCTGGATCTGGGCATCGACCGGCCGGCCATCGCCCTTGCGCTCGGTCTCTCCCTCGCGACCGCACTCGTTTTCGGCTTGGCGCCGGCACTCTCCGCGCGCAGGATGCGGCTGCGCCCCATCCTGTACGGCGGGGCACAGGGCGTCCGTAGCCGGCTTCGGCGAGAAGTCCTGATCGCAATCCAGGTCGCGCTCTCCCTGGTCTTCCTGGTCGGCACGGCCCTCCTGGTGCGCACCCTCGGCGCCGGGGTCGCAACGAGCCTTGGATTCGACCCGGCGTCGCTCGCGGCCGTAAGCGTGGCTGCGCGTTCAGAAGGTCGACACGAGGAGAACGTGGCTATGTATGGGGCGGTCGTCGACCAACTCGAACAGACACCGGGGATACTCTCGGCGGCGGCGGGCACCCACGTCCCCCTCGCTCCAGCGGCCTCGATGCTATTTGGGGCCGGGCCGGCGCCGACCGGCCTGTACGAGCCGGACCCGGGGTTGCAGGAGGGCGGGACCCTGTCCGAGGACGCTCTGCACGTGGGTATGGCCCACATCGTGGGAGACTACTTCGAGGCCCTGGGGATCCCGATTCTCGACGGGCGCGCGTTCACCCCGGACGACGGTCCGAAGACCGAACGGGTGATGATCCTCAACGAGTCTGCCGCGCGTGCCCTCTTCCCCGGAAGGTCGCCGCTCGGCCAGCAGGTACATGCGCAGACCTGGAGCTTTACCCCATTCTGGTTCACGTACAGGGTCGTGGGTGTTGTGCAAGACACGAAATATCGAGCGCTTCAGGACGAGCGGGTTCCCTTCGCGTTCGCATCGATGGCTCAGGACGATTTCGCGGAGTCCGTCGTGACCTTCATCGCGCGCACGACACGCGGACGCGATGCGGTAGGCGTTCTCGAACAGACCGTCGCGCTCGCGGCTCCGGATCTAGTACTGTCTACCAATGCGGACCGTCGGCCCCGGCTGGTGTCCGATCAGGTGGAAACCGTGTTGGCTCCACAGCGTCTTGCCGTCTCTCTCCTGGCGGGTTTCGCGGTGCTCGCGTTGTGTATCGTGGCGGTGGGGATCTACGGCACCGTGGCCTATTCGGTGTCCCGGCGTACCGCGGAACTTGGCATCCGCATCGCGCTGGGTGCGCCACGCGCGAGCATTCTCCGCCTCGTTGTCAGTTCGACGGGCGGGGCCTTTGCCGTGGGGACCGCGATCGGCGTCCTTGCCGCAGTCGCCGTAGCCCGGGCGCTCAACCCATTGCTGTATCGAATCGATCCGTCCGATCTGCCCTCGTTCGTCGTCGCGGTCGTCGCGGTTGGACTGGTTGCGTTCTGCGCCGCGTTGGTGCCCTCGTGGAGGGCAACCCAGATCGACCCCGTCCAGGCGATCCATTCGTCGCTTTGAGTCAGAGGCATCCACGTCCTTCTTCCCTACGTGGCCCGCTACCCGACCCGGCAGATCAAACACTTCAAGTAGGCGGACTCCAGGCACGTTGCCAACACGGGGTGGTCGGGCGCCTGCCCGCGGCTCTCCAGGATCTGGACGGAGCGCCGGGAGGCGCCGGCCGCGCGCCCGACGGCTCCGGCAAAGTCTTCGGCGGAGACCCGGCCCGAGCAGGAACAGGTCACCAGGATGCCGTCATCGTCCAGGATCGAGAGCGCCAACCGGTTCAGTCGTTCGTAGGCGCGTAGGGCCTCGGGCACGCCCTTTCGGCTTCGGGCGAAGCGGGGTGGGTCGAGCACGACCATGCCGTAGCGGCGGCCCTGGGCGGCCTGCGCCTCCATCCACTTGAAGGCGTCGCCCCGCTCGAAGGAACAGCGATCGGCGACGCCGTTGCGCGCGGCGTTGGCGGCGGCCAGCACGAGCGAGGGCTCCGACGAGTCCACGCCGGTGACCGCGGAGGCTCCCGCGACGGCGGCCGCCACGGAGAACCCTCCGGTGTAGCAGCACACGTCGGCGACCGTGCGGCCCCCTGCGTAGGTGGCCGCGCGAGCGCGGTTGTCCCGCTGATCGAGGTAGAAGCCGGTCTTGTGGCCGGTGCGCAGGTCCACCTGGAAGCGGAGGCCCCCCTCGACGATCTCGATCGGCTCATCGGGGATGGTTCCCGCGAGGGGGCCGTCGCGTAGCTCGAGGCCCTCCTCGGCGAGGATGCCCTTTTCGGTGCGCAGGACCAAGCCCTCGAGGCCTGTGACGGCTTGGAGAGCCTCCACCAGAGCGCCCTGCCGGGTGGCCAGGGCCAGGCTCGTGAACTGGACCGAGAGGAACGCTCCGTAGCGATCGACGGTCAGGCCCGACAGCCGGTCTCCTTCGCTGAACACGAGCCGGCATGCACCCTCGGGGTCCGAGAAGCCCAGGAGTTCGGTGCGCATGCGGACCGCGTCGGCGATACGCCGGGCGAAGAACGCAGCGTCCAGGTCGATTTCCTCCCACGCGTAGAGCCGGACGCGGATCTGGCTCCGGCTGTTGAAGAGGCCGCGCGCGATGAACGTCCCGTCCGAGGCCACGACGCTGACCTCGGCGCCGTCTTCGACCGAGGCCCCTGAGGCCCCTTCCGTGCGCGCGATGGCGCCCGAAAAGACCCACGGATGGCCGCCGACGAAGGGGGCTTCCCGACCGGGGGCCAGCACCACGCGGGGAAGGCTCATGTGCCCCCGTCCGCCAAGTGCAGGGCGTCCAGTCGGTGTTCGACCTCGTCCCAGACCCCTCGCATGTACGCGACCTTCTCTCCGTTCGCGGTGGCGAAGGCCAGCAGGTCGTCCTCCGTCACGCCATGTTGTTGCAGGATCGCTGCCCGCTGCACGGCGGTAACCGTCTTGTCTCCGGCCCGGACTGCGGCCGCGCGCAGATCGACGTACGTGGCGATGAACGTCTCCCGGTCGATCGATGTGGCCGCCGGAGCTTCAGCGGGGCCACTCCCGCACCCGGAGAGGAACCCGAAGACGACGCACAGTGTGGTGCGACGGATCGGGTACGTGAACATCGGTCGGTTTCGACGGGTCATCCGGACTCCACAAAGGTCGGTCGGTCCGTGTCGTGAGGTCACGAATCGGCGCTCGAAGGACCATGGTATCCCGCGAACGGTCCAGTGGGTCCGCGAGACCGGGCCAAGCACTACCGCGTGCTCCTCGGGGGAGGAATCGCTCACGAGGGTGAGGTGTAGCCAGAATGTCAGATGCCCTCGGTCCGTGGGGCTCGATCCACACGTGGGCGGGCTCGCTTCTACCACGCGAGGGTCTGCCGCGTGCCCCTTTTCTCGTCCCTGGAGAAGTCGCCTTGGCTCCCTTCCGTACGCTCGTCTCGTTGACCGCGGTGTTCGCCCTGGGCTGCGCCATCAACCCGGCCACGGGCGAGCGCCAGTTGTCCCTGATCGGAACGGATCAGGAGATCCAGATGGGCAAGGAGGGCGAACAACAGGTCCGTGCCCAGATCGGGCTGGTGGACAACCAAGCGCTCCAGAACTACGTGGACGGGATCGGCAAGAAGCTGGCGGCCACCAGCGAGCGGCCCGATCTCCCGTGGTCGTACGACGTGGTGGACGACGCCGCCGTGAATGCGTTCGCGCTCCCGGGCGGCTTCATCAACGTGACACGAGGGATCCTCGCCTACATGGAATCCGAGGCGGAACTGGCCGCGGTGCTGGGCCAT
>JBBSOM010000092.1:0-7924 GCA_038259715.1 Longimicrobiales bacterium | reverse complement strand
GCGCAATGCTACCGCACCGCTAATGCTCCTCGGTCACCGCGGGGCTTTGCGCGTACCGCGTGAACCACTCCCGAATGTAGAGCTGGGTCCGCATGAAGTTGGACGGCGTGCTCGACGTGCCGTGCCACTCGTTGTTGAAGCGGATCATGGCGGTCGGCACACCCTCGATCTTGAGCGCCTCGTAGAACTCCTCCGTCTGAGGCATCGGCGTACGGAGGTCGTTCACGCCGGTCATGAGCATGGTGGGCGTCTTCACGTTACCCACGTACATCAGGGACGACCGCTGTAGGTGCTCGCTCGGGTCCTCCCAGGGAAGCTTCTTGAAGTTGTGGTACCAGCTCGGGCTGTCCGTCAACCCGACGAAGGAAAGCCAGTTGGTGACCGGGCACAGGACCGTCGCGGCCGCGAACCGGTCCGTGTGACCGACGATCCAGGACGTCAGCACGCCACCCCCCGAGCACCCGTAGACGAACAGGTTGTTCTTGTCCACATAACCCTTCTTCAGGACCTCGTCGACACCGTTCATCAGGTCGTCGAAGTCCTTGCCGGGATACGCGTTCTTGATGGCGTTGGCGAACGCGCTGCCGTAGCCCGTGCTACCGCGCGGGTTGATGTACAGCACCACGTATCCGTTCGCCGCGTGCTCCTGCCACCCGAAGTTGAAGCCCACGGTGTAGAGGCTGTGGGGGCCGCCGTGAATGGAGAGCATCAATGGGTACTTCTTCGAGGGATCGAAGTCCGGCGGCTTCACGATCCAGCCCTGGATCTTGAAGTCGTCGACGGAGGTGAACCGGATCTCCTCGACGTCCCCGAGCGTCACGCCCCCGAGCACGTCGTCGTTCACATGCGTGAGCTGCGTGACGGTGTTCGGACTCTGCACGTTCAGAGAGACCACGTCGCCAGGCTCGTGGAAGCTCGACCGGGTCCCAACGAGCGCACCCGAAGCATTGACCGAGCCGATAGCGAGGACTTGCGTCCCCTGCGTGAGTTGGCGGACGCCCGACGTGAGGGAGAGGAAGTAGACATTGCTCGTCCCGGCGTCGCTCGCGGTGAAATACAAGCCGCTCGCGTCCGGAGCCCATGCGAAGCCCGAAGCCGGCCGGTCGAAGTCCCCGGAGATCATCCGCGGGTTCGACCCGTCCGGGTTCATGACGTAGACCTTCTGGTTCCGGTACGTGTCGTCGTTCCAGTCGTCACCGACGTACGCAACGACCTTCCCGTCGGGAGACGGCATCGGATTCGCGTCGACTCCCTTGCGCGTCGTGAGCTGCTTGATCTGTCCGGTTGCCACGTCCACGGAGTAGATCTCCGATTCACGCCAGGCGAGTTCGGCGTCCGCCGTGCGCAGCGAACTGAAGAGCAGTTCCTTTCCGTCGGAGGTCCATTCGGCGCCCGAGTGGTTCCACTTCCCGTCGGTGAGTTGACGGGGCGTCCCGCCGTCGGCGGGGACCACGAAGACGTGTCGCCATCCGGTGTCGATGAATCCCACCCGATCCTGCCGGTAGTCGGCGCGGGTCACGATCTTCGGGTCGGCGATCCACTTCGCGCCGTCGGGCTTGCCGGGTGGGTGGATGCCCCAGCTCTGGTCCTCGTCGACCATCATCGAAAAGGAAAGCTGGCCCCCGTCGGGAGACCAGCGCACGCTCGACGGCACGTTATCGACGCGCGTGACCTGCGTGATCGCGCCCTCGTTGTCCATCCAGCGCACGAAGATCTGGGTCCCTGTCGGCTCGCCCTTGGCCGTGTAGGCGATCCGCGTACCGTCGGGCGACCATACGGGCGACGACCCATCGACCAGGAAGCGGTTCCGGGCCCCGTCGGCGTTCATGATCCAGATGGACGACTCGTGCTGGTCGCTCATCTTGTCGATCCAACCCCGCGAGTAGACGATGCTCCTCCCGTCGGGAGAGATCTGTGGGTTGGACACCGACTCCATGTCGAGATAGCTCTCGAGCGAGAGCTTCTTCAAAGGGGCCTGGGCCGCCGTCGGCACCGTGAGCACAGTCACCAGCGACAGCAGCAACAGAACCACTCGACGTGAGGCGTTCAGCATGGACAACCTCTCTTGATACGAGGGTGGAAAGGACGTCGCGCGGTCGTCAACGACGTGTGCGGAACAGGTGGTCGGCCACCGTGGTCACGAGCGGCGTGCCGACCACCAACAACAAGCCCCCGATCAGGCGCTCCCCATCGAAGCCCGATCGGGAGCCCTGAACATACATCGCGTACCCCAAGCCGGCCGGAATCAACGCGACCCCGAGAGACGGTATCAGTCGCCCGCGGGAGCCCGCGGTTACACCGAAGCGGCGCGAGCCCAGCACGGACCCGAGAATCGGAATCGCGAGCGCGCCCAGCCCCGCGCCGACCCCGGCGTCGGACACGCACGTATAGCCGGCGTCCGATGAGCCCGGAAAGCAGCCCAGTGCGGCCAGACCGAGCGCGACACCCAGCGTGGCCCCGACCGCCCCGCCCTCGAAGCTCTGCCACCCTGGATGACCCGCGGGCTCGCGGGACCACGGGTAGCTCGGAAATCCCGACGGTGTCGGGATGTCGGGTTCCGGGACGAGTCCGGAGCGTCGCGTCTCGATGACCAGAGCCCCGAACGCCGCGTCGACGCCGTAGCGGGCCGTCGCCACGCTCGCGGGCACGAACTCGATCCGCTCCAGGTCCTCGATTCTCAGGTCCCGCAGAAAATGGTAGGGATCCGTGATCGGGAGCCCGTCGAGCACGACCATCGGAAAGTTGCATCCGGTGGTGCGCGAGCCCGGCGCGCCGCGGAACTCGATACACAGGAAGCCTCCGTTCAGCTCTCTCACATGAGCGCTGGGAATGAAGGTGCTGACCACGTCTCCGATATGCCGGGCACGGCCGGCGACACTTTCGATCTGGGCCCGCGTCACCACGTTGCTGCGCGTCGTTTCGGTTCGGGTCCGTCCCTCGACTTCGACCTCGATGGGTTCCAGTTCGAGCGCCTCTCGTGACAGGCGCAGCACGAGCGCGAGATCGGACCCCGCCGGTACGTCGACCGCGTGGTCGTGCTCGCCGTACGCGACGTGACGCACCTTGAGCGTGTGGGCGCCGGGCCGCACGCCGGTCAGGCGGAAGGCCCCGTGCGCATCGGTGATGCTGGATCGACCTGCTCCTTCGAGCGTCACGTCGGCGAGTGTCACTTCAGCGCCCTCGATAGGCCGACCGTCCTCGATATCCACGAGCGTGCCTGAGACCGTCACGGAAGCCGCCACACGCTGCTGGGCGGAAGCGGAGCCCACATCCGCACCGATGGCCAGAATCAGGGCCAACAACCCGATCCCCGTCGCCCGGAACGTCATTGTGTAAGTCGCAGGGCCCCCGGCACTTGCCGGGGGCCCTGCCGGTCCTCACATCATCCGCCGAAGTTGGGGTTCGTGCGCTTCTCGACATCGGGCACCGGGAAGCACTGATCGGTTCCCACCGCACCGGCGCCGGACTTGTAGTACTCGCTGTTGTCGGGCAGGAAGTAGGGCACCGCCGAGCCGTTCCGGCGGTAGTCGCCCATCTTCTTGGCTTCGAGCCAGAAATCGCGGGCCCGCTGCTCCATCAGCTCCCCGAATACCGCGGTGGGGTCCGCCGACGCGAACGCGCCCTGGTTGCCCACGGCGCGCCGCTCGTTGATGAGCGCGAGCTGCTCCGTCATGCTGCCCGTGGCCTCGGCATGGATGTACCGGGCCTCCAACCCAGAGGCCAGCCGGATCGGCGAGCCGTACCCCGTGAACTTCGTCTGCTTCACGAACTCCAGCTCGGAGTCCTGCGCGAGCTTGCCGGCATCCTCGTAGCTGACGCGTGGATCACCCGCGTCGGCCATCGCAATATACTCCGGCGGCACCACCAGCGACGTCCGCGACGTCGTGAAGCTCCACGGGTTGTTGCCGAGCCGGCCGCGGTTCGCGGCGTCGTCGACGTACTTGAAGTCGAACTCGAAATCCGCGGGAATGGCTGCTGCCGCTGCCGCTGCAGCGGCCGTGTTCCCGGCCTGGAGCTGCGCCCGGGCGATCCCGACCATCGCGGCCATCGAGATGTCATTGCCCTCGGCCGTCCCGGCCTTCAGCGCCTCGGTGTTCGCGAGCGTGAGGCGCTCGATGGCCTTCGCGAGCATGTCCGCCGTCGACAGCTTCGGACCGGGTACCTCGGGGTCTTCCGCGACCGTGCCTTCGCAGAACGTCTCCGCCATCAGCTCCATCGCGTAGCCTTCGGCGAAGGCCGCGATCGCGGTCGGCAGACCCCCGACACTCTGGATCTGCTGCAGCGTCTGGTCACCGGTGCTCGCGGCCAGGACGAGCGGGCTCCACACCTCGCTGTTCAAGGTGCCGTTCGTGTCGGAGATGAAGCGCCGGCCGAACTCGTTGCGCGTCGGGAACGTGTCGCCGACACGCGCTTCGTACGACCACCATGCGGTGTACACGACCAGGTCGCCGTAGGAGGCTGCCAGGTTCTGGAACGCGGAGCGCGCCAGCGCCGGACCGTCGGCCACAGGGTCGATGGCGGTTGCCTGCAACTCGTCCGGATCGGTGATCTGGAAGAACGAGTCCGTGCAGCCCACGAGCGCGAGGAGCGCCGCGAGCGTGGCGAACGTGTGGATTCGCTGTCTCATGATGTCTCCTCGCATCTAGTAGGTAAGGCTCAAGCGGAACGAGAACCGCCGTTCCGCTGGAACCGTGAAGAACTCTTCCGCCTCGCTGAACGTCGTCTCCGGGTCCAGCCCCGTGTAGCTCGTCCACGTCTTCAGGTTGCGCGCCGCGAACGTGAATGTCGCGCTGCGCGCGTGGAGCTGGCCCGCCAACGACTCCGGCGCCGCGAAGCTCAACGACACTTCGCGGAGGCGGGCGTAGCTCGCGTCCGTGATGTACCACTGGTTCACGTTACTGAAGGAAATATCCTCTCCGCTTTCCGTCTTGAACGGACCGAAGCGGCCGAGCCGCTCCTCGGGCGAAAGTTGGTCGCGGTGCGCATACGTCGGCGAGTTCCGGAACTGCCGGTCGCGGAAGTCCGCGGTGAAATCCTGTTTGAGCACGTTGCCGCGCATGTCGAGCTGAGCATACAGCGTGAAGTACTTCATGAAGTTCAGCGTCGACGTGATCGTGCTCTCCCAGCCCGGAATCGTGTTGCCGAGGAACTCTAGCGTGTCAGACACGATGGCCACGTTGTTGGCTTCGTCGATGCGCTCGACCTTGTACGTGTGGAACGAGTTCACCGGAGCGCCTTCACGCACACGTTTGGTCGTCCCGAAGGGGTCGATGCCGCCCATGTCCACCACTTCGTTCTTCAGCGTGGCGAGCGTACCGCGCAGTTCCCACCCGAAGTCCGGCATGGTGAGGACCCGGGCCGAAGTCGCGATCTCGAAGCCCTTGTTCGTCAGCTTGCCGATGTTCACATAAGGGTTCTGGTCGAAGCCGAGCGACGGCGCGATCGGCTTCCGCAGGATCGCGTCGGTCGTAGTCTTGTCGAAGTACGTGACCTCGAGGCTGACGCGCTCGTCGAAGAGGCCGGCCTCGAAGCCGACCTCGACCTCCGTGCCGCGCTCGGGCTTCAACTCCGCGTTGCCGGGGTCGTGCGGGGTGACACCGGGATGCACACTGCCGTCGCTGTACAGCACGAACGGTGCGGTGTTGTACGTAGCCAGAGCGCCGCTCGTCGGCGAGCGGCCGGTGGTCCCGTACGCGCCGCGCAGGCGCAGCGTGCCGATCACGTTGCCGATGCCCGAATTCTGCCAGAACGGCTCCTCCGAGAGGACGTACGAGAAGCCGAGCTTCGGGCTGAGAAAGTACTTCGACTCGACACCGAACGCCGAGTTGCGATCCAGGCGGCCTGCGGCTTGAAAGAAGAGCTTGTCCTTCCAGCTCGTCTGGAGCTGGCCGAACACGCCGTTGGACCGGTCCTCATTCACGAACTGGTCGCCGGTTTGAATCGACGCCGCGCCGACCGAACGCGCGGCATTGGCCACGAGACCTTCACCGTACGCCGACACCTGATCCGTCTTGTTCACGATCGTCTGCAGCCCCCACGAGATGTCCGTCCGCAGGTCCTGCGACAGGTCGACCGTCAGGTTACCCAGATAGTCGACGGTCCACCGGTTGGTGCTCCTCCGGGCCTCGTTGATCGTGCCTGAGTTCGAGGCGTCCGAGGCGTACCAGTTCCCGTCGTTCTTCGGGAAGAACACCCACGCCGACGTGCGTGTGAGGTCGGCGCCCACGGTGAACTTGTTGGTCAGGTTCTGGCGCGGCGCCCAGTTCACCGCGATGCGCGGCTGGAAGCGGAACGCGTCGTCGTAGTTCTCGATCTTGGCGCGACCGTCGATGCCGCCGACGCCGGCGCCCGAGTACAGCCCGTTGGCCACTGTGCCGACGCTGCGCGGGTTGCCGAGGAAGCCCGCGGCTACCATGCCGTACACGGAGTTGTCGGAGTACGGGAGGCGCGTCTTGGTCTTCGCCACGCCCCAGCCCGCCTCGATGCGGAGCTTCGGGTTGATGATGAAGTCGAAATTCGAACGCAGGCTGAGACGCTGGAACGTGTTGTTCGGCAGCGAACCCTGCTGATCATCCGCCGACGCGGACAGAAAGACACCGTAGTCGGTGCCGCCCCCGCGGATGGAGTAGGCCAGGTTGCGCGTGTAACCGGGCTTGAAGACGTCGAGACGCTGGAGCGGGTTGTCGGTCACGAGCGTGCCGGCCGCCTGGCCGAAGCACAGGATCCGCTCGGAGTCCGTCACGTCGCTCGCGGAGCACGCCGTTTCGTTGGGCGATGGTGTGAACTTCGTGTCCGTGTGCGCGTATTCACCGGAGATCGTCTGGGTGAAGCCCCCCGACGCACGACCGCGCTTCGTGATGATGTTGATCACGCCGGCCGAGGCATCGGCGCCGTAGAGCGTCGCGGCGGCCGGGCCCTTCACGACCTCGATCGACTCGATGTCCTCCGGCGCCAGGTCGTTCATGCGGCTCACCGACTGACCGGAGACATCGTAGATCTGGGGGTTGCCCGAGTCCATGCGGATGCCGTCGATGAAGACGAGCGGCTCGTTGGACAGCGAAATCGACGACATGCCCCGGATGCGAATGGTCGGCGCCGTGCCCACCGAACCGGATCCCGCGTCGAGGTGCACACCCGGCACCCGCGCCTGGAGGAGGTTCTGGAAGCTGTTGACGGGAGCCAATTCCGTGATCCGACCGGCGTCGACCTTGTCGACGACCGCGGCCTGGGCCTTCCGCTCCATCCGACCCGCGGTTCCCGTGACGACCACCTCACCGAGCGAAATCGCTTCCTCGGTGAGCACGAAGTCACGTCGGATCGTGGTCCCGGCGACGAGGTCTACCTCGACGGTGGTGGTGCCGTACCCGATGCTCTGGGCCTGCAGCGTGATGCTGCCGGTCACGCGCGCCGCGGGAATGTTCAGGCGATAGCTACCTGCGTCGTTGGTGAGCGTACCGATGCCCAGTGTTTCCACCTGGACGTACGCGCCGCGGACAGGCTCACCTGTGCGACTCTTGACCGTCCCGACGAGCATTGCGTCCTGCGCTGCCAACGGACCGGCGAGTGCCAGGCTGAGCCCGAAGATCATCGCGAACAAACGATGACGCGACATGAGCTGCCTCCTTCTCGAGTGATTGTCCCCGTCCCCACCACCCACAGCCTGCATGGAATACAGATGTAGTGATCCCCTGGTCGATACGTGCAGGAACTTGACGTCGGAAGCGCAGAAGGCCCACCCGCCCGAGCGAGGAGGCGCCTTACCGGCAATTTACCTGGAGGATAGGGATGATATACGGCGTGACGTTCCGTAGCGCCAGTGTCCCGTTCAGAACGAGACCATCTGGGTGACCTTGAGGGTCAGCCCCCGGCCCGGGATGATGCCTTCGCCGGTCTCGAAACGCTGCTCGTTGTACACGATGAACAG
>JBBSOM010000091.1:0-8004 GCA_038259715.1 Longimicrobiales bacterium | reverse complement strand
GGCTCGCGGGCGGGAGTGTCGTGTCCGACGAGCGGGGTGGGGGCGCCACGTGAGACCCGGCTTCGCCGTCCGACTGGCGTTGCGCGAGAGCCGGCACGGCGCGCGGCGGATCGGCGTGTACATGATGTCGATCACCCTGGGCGTCGCGGCGCTCGTCTCGATCCGCTCGTTCCGGGAGGATGTGGCGCGTTCGGTGCGGGATGAAGCCGACGTGCTCATGGGGGCGAACGCGCTCTTCCAGGCGAACCGCGTCTTCCCGGATTCGGTCACGACCATCCTGGATTCCCTGCGGAGTACGGGGGCGGAAACGTCCCCCGTCACCACCGCCCTTTCGATGGTCCTGGCCCCCGAAAGCGGCGACGTGCGTCTGCTCCAGGTCCAGGCCTCCGAGGGTGGATACCCGTTCTACGGAGACGTGCACACGACGCCGGCGGGCCTCTGGGGGCGGCACGTCAGCGGGGGCGTCGCCCTGGCCGATCCGGCCGTGCTGACGCAGCTCCGTGTCGCGGTGGGTGACACGCTCGTCGTCGGCCGAGCGCGCCTGCTGCTGGCCGGAACCGTGGAGGGCATGCCGACCGACCTGGGCTTCCAGACCGCGGTGGGGCCCCGCGTCTACATCTCGCAGGCCACCATGGAAAGCGCGGGGCTTCTCGGCTTCGGAAGCCTCGCGCGATATCAGGTGTTTCTGAAGCTGCCGGACCAGGCGGCGCGGGATCAGATCAAGGAGCGCTACGACTCGATCTTCAGTTCCACGCAGGTCCGCTACACGCGGGCCGAGCAGCAGGCCGAACGGTTGGGCCGCAGCGTCCGCTTCCTGGGTCGCTTCCTCGGACTGGTGGGCCTCGGGGCGCTCCTGCTCGGCGGGATCGGGGTCGCCAGCGCGATCCACGTGTACATCCGGGAGAAGCGGCCGGGCGTCGCCGTGCTGCGCTGCATCGGCGCGGACCAGTGGACGGTCTTCACCGCGTACCTGCTGCAGGCCGCCGTACTCGGATTCTTCGGCTCCGCGCTGGGCGTGGGGCTCGGGACCCTGGTGCAGCGTGCGCTCCCCTACCTGGTGGCGGGCGCGCTCCCGGTGCGGATCACCACACACTTTTCCGGGATGTCGGCGCTGGCCGGCCTGGGCATCGGCGTGTGGGTGGCGACGATCTTCGCGCTGATCCCGCTCCTCCAGATCCGCGACGTCCCTCCCCTGCAGGCGCTCAGGCAGGACTTCGAGGCCGCGAAGCGGAGGTGGGATCCGTTCCACCTGGGGGCTTACCTGGCATTGTTCGCCAGCGTGGCCGTCCTGTGTGTATTGGAGGCTCCCGACCCCAAGATGGGCCTGGCCTTCGCCGGCGCGCTCCTCGTGACCGCGGGTCTTCTGGCGGGGACCGGCCTCGGCCTCTCCCGCCTGACGCGGCGGCTCTTTCCGTCGTGGGCGTCGTATCCGGTGCGCCAGGGCGTGTCGAACCTGTTTCGTCCCCAGAACCAGACCGTATCCGTGACCCTCGCGCTCGGCTTCGGCGCGTTCATCGTGGGCACCGTGCTCGAGGTGCAGGGCAATCTGGTCGACGACCTGACCGTGTCGTTCGAGGGGGGGCAGCCCAACGTTCTGCTCTTCGACATCCAGCCCGACCAGCTCGACGGCGTGCGTGATTTGCTGCCCGTCGAGGTGCGGGACGACGTGGATGTGGCGCCGATCATCGTGGCGCGCATCGCTTCCATCAACGGACGGACGGGGGAGGAGTTGCTTGCCGACACTTCAGGAGGTCCCCGCCCGGAGCGTTGGGCCCTGCGTCGGGAGTACCGCAACACCTACCGCGCGAAGATCGGGTCGGCCGAGAAGCTCCTCCGGGGGCGTTGGTGGGACGGAACCCGGGGTTCTGAGGACGGGACCGACGTCGACGCCGGGGGGCTCGCCCGGGTCTCGCTCGAACAGGACGTGGCGCACGACCTCAGCGTGGACCTCGGAGACACGATCACCTGGGAGGTGGGGGGCGCCCAGGTTCCATCCGTGGTCACGAGCATCCGGGAGGTCCAGTGGGACCGTCTGGAGCCGAACTTCTTCGCCATCTTCGAACCGGGCGCCGTGGATCGGGCACCCCAGACCCTGATCATGGTCGCCCGTATCGACGACGCGGCCGCACGAGTGGATTTCCAACGCAGCCTCGTGAGCGCCTTTCCGAACGTCTCGGCGCTCGATTTTTCACGCGTCCAGTCCGCGATCGACGAGATCCTGTCCCGCGTACGGCAGGCGGTGGCTTTTCTCGGGCTCTTCTCCGCGCTCGCCGGGGTCGTCGTCCTGGTAGGATCCCTGGCCAGTTCACGCGTCCAGCGGATGCGGGAAGGAGCGCTTCTCAAGACGCTGGGGGCTCGCCGGCGGCAGGTCCTCGTCGTGCTCCTCTCGGAGTACCTCGCCCTGGGCACACTGGCCACCATAACCGGACTGGTGCTGTCGGTGGCGGGCTCCGCGATCGTCGTGCCGCAGGTCTTCGGTATGTCCTACAGCGTGCACTGGGAGTCCCTATTGGCGATCTGGGCGTGCGTAGCGGGCCTCACGGTGCTGGTCGGGTTGGCTGGAAGCCGCAAGCTACTCTCACGGCCTCCTCTCGCCGTGCTCCGCGAAGCGCCGGAGTAGCGTGAGTCGGTGGCTGCGCATCCTGCGCCGCCACCCCTCAGTCCGGCTGCTCTCCGTTCCCCACCACCGCCGCGTCCGTCACGACCGCATTCGCTTCGAAGTGGCACGTCTGGCACATCACGGGGTGCGGGCTGCGCAGCCGGCCACCGGGTGCCTCGACGGCCCCTCCGCAGCGAGGGCAGGTGCCGTCGACGCCGAGCACCGTGTAGTGCTCACGCCACCGACGGCGCGTAAGGAATCCACCTCCGGTCAGCACGCCGATCAACCAGGGTGCGTGCGGGGGGATGATGCCCACCATGGGAGCCACGATCAGCGTGATGAGCGCGGTGCGCACGGCCCCGCCGACGCGCCATGAGCGGGAGCGGGGACGTAGCGACAGGGTGGCGGAGGTGGGGTCGAAGCCGAACAATTGGATCTCGGCGGCGGCATCGAACGAGGCCAGGGGGACCTCAGGGTCCGTCGTATTTTGTTCTTTCACGATATTCACGTTCACGGGACTCAATCCCCCCCCATCGCGGGAGGGTACTTCGAAATGTATGTTCGGCTGTCGCCCCTCCCAAGATCGACCGAAAGGTGCATCGGTTGACGCGGTCGACGACGCGGTACGATCTGGACGCCGCGGCCAGCTCCCCTCAGGACCGGCCATCGTGAGCGAAACTACCGCCGAACCGATGCAGACACGCGCCGCGCTTTCGCGGGAACTGAGCGAGTTCCTGATCGAACTGTCGATCGGGGTACATCGCCACGCCATGTACCCCCCGGCGCACCCCTCCCTCAGGCCGGTCGTGGAGAACATCGTCCGACGGCTGGTCGACCTCGTGGAGCATCGCCGCACCCTCTCCATCGGGGTCGCGCAACGACAACTCGTCATCGAAGGCATCGCCACCGACCAGCGACACCCCGTTCTCTCGGACCTGGCTCGCCGCCTGCACGATCATCAACTCGGTGCGCTTTCGTTCGACCACGGAGTGACGAAGTCCGAGGTATCGGCGCTCCTGGCCGCGTTGGCGGTCGAACCGGAGCGTGGGGGAACTCCGCTCGGGCTGCTTCCCGCCGACGAGGCGCCCACCTGGGTGCACGCCCACCTCTATCGGGTCGGATACGACCGCCTCGAGATCCGCGAGGGCGGAGGGGATGGCCCCGGTTCCGGACGCGCAACCCAACTCTGGCTCGGACTCGCGCAGGCGGCACTCGCCTCGGAGACCCCGCTGGAGGCACCGCCGGACGCCTCCATGGTGGCACGCAGCATCGCCGGGCATGGCCGCGAGGCCGCCTACGATCAGGTCGTCGTCGGGTACCTCCTCCAACTGGCCGGGGAACTGAAGGACGTCTCGGGAGAAGAGTCGGAGGGCGTGCGTGGCCGGGTGTCGAAGCTCATCGAGGAGTTGGACGATGCGACGCTGGCGCGTCTCATAGACTTCGGTGGAGACATCGCGCAACGTCGTCGCTTCCTTCGTGACGCGAGCCAGACCCTCGCCGCCGACGCCGTGGTGAAGATGCTGCGCGCCGCCGCCGCGTCTCCGGAGCAGTCGATCTCGAACTCGATGACGCGGCTCCTGTCCAAGCTTGCCATCCACGCGGAGACAGGAGGCTCTGGCCAGCGCCATCGTGCCGAGGCGGCGCTGCGGGCGAACGTGGAATCCCTCATCGAGGGATGGGCGCTCGACGACCCCAATCCGGAGGCCTATACCAACGTTCTGGATGCGATGTCCCGTGCGGCGCCGGTCTTCCAGGTCACCGACCATGGTGAGGGCTCGCTGAGCGGCGCCGAGCGGCTCGTCGAGATGGCCCTCGAGGTGGACACGTGGGGACCGATCGTGGCGAAGGCGGTGTCCGACCTCGCCGAGGGAGGGGGGACCGGTCGACTGCTCGAAATGATCCACGAGGCCCACCCGGCAAGCGAGGTGGCGGCCAGGATACGTGAGCACCTCACGACGCCGTCCGAGTTCCGTCGGCTGCTCGTGTCGGGTCAGTTGGGCGACGACGCGCTCCGTGGCCTGATTGCCGAAATGGGGTCGGGTGCCGCGGATCCTCTCCTCGACGTCCTTGCCGAATCCGATGACCGATCGGTGCGCCGGCGCGTCTTCGACGGCCTTGCCGGGATGGGGCCCTTCGTGGCGCAGCGGACGGTCGAGCGTCTGACGGATCCCCGATGGTTCGTACTTCGGAACATGCTTTGTCTCCTCGCACGGCTCGACCACGTTCCTGAGGAGTTCGACCCACAGCCGTTCATGGAGCACACCGACCCGCGCGTGAGGCGGGAGGCGTTCCCGCTCGCGCTTGGGCGCGCCCCCCTTCGCGACCGTGCTCTGGTTTCGTCTCTCGCCGATCTCGACGAGCGCATGGTCCGCATGGCGCTGCTCGAGCTCCAGAAGGGCGTGCCGAAACCCGTCCTGCCGACCTTGATCCAGCGCGTGGTGGCGGCCCAGAGCCGCTCCTCCGAGCTCCGCGCGCTTGCGGTCAAGGTGCTGGATGCGGACCGATCGCCGATGGTGGTCAACGCGCTCCTCGAGCTGGTCACGAGAGGCAGGACGATCTTTGGCAAGCCACGGCTGGCGGCAGGCTCCGCCGAGGTTCTCCAGGCCCTGCGCGTGCTGGCCCTCCACTGGCGAGAGCACCCGGAGATCGAGGAGATCGTTCAGCAGGCGGCGCGGTCGAAGAACGCCGACCTCCGCGGGTCGGTTCGCCTTACGTCGACGTCGGGCGGCGGCAGCGCGCCGTGAACGATGCTGTCAAGTTCCTCACCGCTCTTTCGCAGGCTGTTTCGGCGCTGACCCTCTATCACGAGGGACACCCCGCGCGGGAACGCGCGATCGATAATGCGCACGGCGCCCTCCTCACGCTGCAGGAGGAATCGCCCACGCCACACTTCACGTTCCTCGACGACGAGATCGTTCTGGATCGGCACCCTCTCCGGGAACTGAAGCATTGGGACTGGTCCCCCCGGCTCGCCCTTGCCGGCATCCAGCGCCTCGAGTTCATCGGGCCCGTGACGCATGACGACTTCGAAGCGTTTCTCGACGAGGCCCACCGGCGCTTGACCGGTGCGCCGATTTCCAGCGCCGAGGTTCGGCAGGGACGTCCATCGAACGTCCGCTACGGTACCGTCGGTCTCAAGGGGGACGAGTCGACGGGCGAGGGCACCGGTAGCGGGGGCTCCGAACGGATCGGCACGACCGCCCTGGCCTACTCCCTACAGGAGGAGATCGAAGGCGTCGAATGGCTCCACGGCGAACTCAAGGACGGGCGTCAACTCCACATGCTCGAAGCGCAGGGCATCGTGCGGTCGCTCTCCGTGGCGATGCACGGCGACCAGGAATTCTTGATTCCGCTCCTGCAGATCAAGGAGTTCGACCAGTACACGGTCACGCACACGCTCAACGTGTCCGTACTCGCGATGGCCCTTGCCGAATTTCTGGGGATGGCTCCGCGTGAAGTGCGGGCGTTCGGCATCGCGGGCCTCCTCCACGACCTGGGAAAGGTGAAGATCCCCCTCGACATCCTGAACAAGCCCGGCAAATTGACCGACGAAGAGCGGTTGGTCATGAACTACCACACCACCGAGGGTGCACGAATGATCCTCGAAGCGGAGGAACGCCTGGACCTCGCGGCCGTGGTCGCCTACGAACATCACATCCGCATCGACGGCGGCGGCTACCCGGCGCTCAAGTACGCCCGCTCCTGCCACAAAGCGTCGAATCTGGTGCACGTGTGTGACGTCTTCGACGCACTTCGTACGCACCGGCCGTATCGCGAAGCGTGGCCGACAGAGCGTGCCATGAAGATCATCGAAGAAGGCGCCGGCCCCGAGTTCGACAAGGACATCGCGCACGCCTTCATCAGGATGATGGGCCGCTGGGAGGGGAGGATCACCGAGGCGACGTTGGACCAACCGGACATCGTGGAGCCCGCCGCGCGTGCGCCAAGGGTCGGAGGCTCAGCTTCCGAAAGCGCGTAGCCGTTCGCCGGCTTCCTGGAGTGTCTCGATCCGCTTGCAGAACGCGAAGCGAGCCAGACTCCGTCCCCGCTCGGGAACACTGAAGAAGCTCGATCCGGGTACAGGAGCGACGCCCGCATCGCGAGCCAGCCGCTTCGAGAAGGGGGTCGCGTCTTCGTCGCTCAGGGCCGAGAAGTCCGCGAGCACGTAGTAGGCGCCCTGGGGCGGGACGCACTTGAAGCCCGCATCCTGGAGCGCCTCGACCAGCACCGTGCGCCGCTCCCGGTAGCCCTCGACCATCGTTCGGTAGTACTCCTCGCCCAACGCGTCCATGCCGACCGCGCACGCCTCCTGGAGCGGCGCCGGCGCTCCCACGGTGAGGAAGTCGTGCACCTTGCGGATCGCGGCGCTCAGGATGGGTGGCGCGACGATCGTGCCGATCCGCCAGCCGGTCACGGAGAACGTCTTCGACACCCCGCTCACGGTGATCGTGCGCTCGCGCATGCCGTCGAACGTGGCGAGCGGCACGTGCTCCCCTTCGTAATAGATGTGCTCGTAGATCTCGTCCGTGATCGCGATCAGGTTGTGTGTCCGGCAGACCTCCGCGACCGCCTCGAGTTCCTCCCGGTCGAAGACCCGACCGGTGGGGTTGTTCGGGGTGTTGACGACGATGGCGCGGGTGCGCGGCGTGACCAGGGCACGCAGCCGGTCCGGGTCGAGCCGGTAGTCGGGTGCGTCGAGCGTGAGGAAGATGGGGCGCGCGTCGCACAGGATCGCGTCGGGTCCGTAGTTCTCGTAGAAAGGCTCCATGACGATGACCTCGTCGCCCGGGTCGATGATCGCGAGCATCACCGCGGCCATCGCTTCGGTGGCGCCGCACGTCACCGTGATCTCCCGGTCGCCATCGACCTCCATGCCGTACCACTTCTGATACTTCCGCACCAGGGCCTCCCGGAAACGGGGTGCACCCCAGGTGATGGCATACTGGTTCACGTCATCGCGGATGGCCTGGCATGCCGCTTCCTTCAGAATCTCCGGCGCGGGGAAGTCGGGAAAGCCCTGTGCGAGGTTCACGGCCCCGTGCTCCCGGGCGACGCGGGTCATCTCACGGATCACGGACTCGGTGAAGCCGTGGGTACGGGTCGCGGTGCGGAGGGCGGGGGTTGCCATGCTGGCCTCGGTCGGGGTGGTTCGTCGTCGAACGCCCCATGATGCCGGGCGCCAGGGCGGTCGGCAACCGCCCGCGTGGCGCTCGGCACCGGGCCGGGCTAGGATACGGACTTCCGCCCAGACCGTTTCCCCCCCGTCCCGAGGCTCTCGTGACGTCCGGTCCGCGTCGCATCTTTCTGGCATTCGCCGCGTTCGGCGCTCTCGTTGCGCCGGCGGGCGTCACCGCACAGTCGTCCCCCCTCGTGGTCGAAGTCCGCGCCGGATCATCGATCCCGGT
>JBBSOM010000090.1:0-8007 GCA_038259715.1 Longimicrobiales bacterium | reverse complement strand
GCCTCGGCTACCAGCCTCAGGGCGCGCCCGGAGACGCGCGAAGCCGGATAGCTGTTCACGACTTCGGTGGCCAGGGTGTGCGCCCGCGCGGCGTCTCCCGTGGCAAGCGCACTTTGCGCGCGGACGAACAAGTCGGCTGCAGCCTGCTCCGTTTGCGCGCCTATTTGGCCAACCTGGACCACGGGATCAGGCCAGGCCGGCGCCGTCGTCTTCCCGGCGGGTGGTCCCGCCAGGCGGCACGACGTCAGAGCAAGGATCAACGGGAAAAGGAAACGCCCGGACGCGGGAGGCGTCCGGGCGATCCCACTCCAACGGGTCATGACTCCCCCATGGGAGATTCGAAACTCACGAGGACTCAGACCTCCGTCTTGGTTTCGGCCTCCGGCTCGTCCGCAGGCTCAGCCTCGGGCGCTTCAGCCTCCGGCTCGTCCGCAGCCTCAGCATCGGGCGCTTCGGCCTCCGGCTCGTCCGCAGCATCAGCCTGCGCTTCAACCTCTGCTGCGGCTTCGGCCTCGGGTGCTTCAACTTCCGGCTCGTCCGCAGCCTCAGCCTTGGGCGCTTCAGCCTCCAGCTCGTCCGCAGCCTCAGCCTCCGCTTCAACCTCTGCTGCGGCTTCGGGCTCGGGCGCTTCGGGCTCGGCCTCGGGCGCTTCGGCCTCGGGTGCTTCGGCTTCCGGCTCGTCCGCAGCCTCCGCTTCCGTTGCCGGCTTGGATTCCGCGGCCTCGGCCTTCGGAGCCTCGATGGCCTCCGCAGACGCACCCTCTCCGGCGCTCTCGGACTCCCGGGCCGCGCGTGCCGCGTCGATGACCTCCTGCGGTTTGCGTTCGGGCTTTTCGGTGACCTCGAGCACGATACGGCGGTTCGCCGCGTCGGACTCGTTCACCCGGAGGCTGACCGGGTCACCGACTCCGTAGTACTCCTCCAGACGGTTCGCGTCCTCGACCTGCGACTGTGAGGCGGGCACGAAACCCTCGATGTCATCGCCCAGGTCGACCACCACACCCTTGTCCTGGACACGCACGACGTGACCGTCGGCCTCGACGCCCGGCGCAAAGCGCTCGGAGATCGAGGGCCACGGATCGTCCTGGAGTTGCTTGATGCCCAGGCTGATGCGCTTGTTCTCGGCATCGACGTCGAGAACCATCACCTCGACATCCTGGCCCTTCTGTACGACCTCGGAGGGGTGCTCGACACGCTTGGTCCAGCTCATGTCGGAGACGTGGACCAGCCCGTCTATGCCCGGTTCGATCTCCACGAAGGCGCCGAAGGACGTCAGGTTGCGGACGATACCTTCGAGCTTCGTGCCGGCGGGGTACTTCACCGGCAGCCCGAGCCACGGATCCTCCTCGATCTGCTTCATCCCGAGAGAGATCTTCTCGTCGTCCGGATCCACCTTGAGGACCACGGCCTCGATCTCCTCGCCGATGCTCACGACCTTCGAGGGATGCCGGACGTTGCGCGTCCAACTCATCTCGGAGATGTGCACCAGACCCTCGACACCCTTCTCGAGTTCGACGAACGCGCCGTAGTTGGTGATCGACACGACCTTGCCGCGAACGCGGGAGCCCACCGGGTACTTCTTGTCGATGTCCGTCCAGGGGTAAGGCAGGAGCTGCTTCATCCCGAGGGAGATGCGCTCGCGGTTCCAGTCGATATCCAGAACCTTCACGTCCAGCGCCTTGCCGATCTCGACCACTTCGGACGGATGGCCGACCCGGCCCCACGACATGTCGGTGATGTGGAGCAGGCCGTCGAGGCCCCCCAGATCGATGAAGGCCCCGAAGTCCGTGATGTTCTTGACCACGCCTTCGCGCACCTGACCGACGAGGAGTTCCTTCACCAGCGTCTCGCGCTTCTTCTCGCGCTCGGCCTCCAGGATCACCCGGCGCGATACGACGATGTTGCGCCGCCGCTTGTTGAGCTTGATGATCTTGAACTTGTAGGTCTCGCCGATGAGATCCTCGATGTTCGGGACGCGCCGCAGCGCGATCTGCGAACCGGGCAGGAAGGCGTCCACGCCCATGAGGTCGACCGTGACGCCGCCCTTGATCTTGCGGATGAGCGTGCCCTTGACCGGACGGTCGGCATCGTGCGCCTCGCGGATCTTCTCCCAGACGCGCAGGAAGTCGGCCTTCTTCTTGGACAGCACCACGACACCGTCGTCGTCCTCGAGGCTCTCGAGGAGGACTTCGACCTCTTCACCCGCCACCGGTGCTTCCTTGAACTCGTCGAGCGCAACCGAGCCTTCGCTCTTGAAGCCAAACTCGAGGATGACGGCGGAGTCGGTGACCCGCAGCACCCTCGCGTTGACGATCTCGCCCTCGCGGATGTCCTGGAAGTCCTCGTGGAATTCGTCCAGGAGGGCCTCGAACTCGGCGCGCGAAGTGGACAGCGGCTCTTCACCGTAGGGGTCGTTGAGCAGCTCGGGGGAAATGCCGTCGGGAACATCCATAGTGGCGGTGCGCACCTCGCCGGTGAGGGCATCTACCTCGATGTTCTCCTCTTCGGCGAGCTCTTCTTCTGTGAGCTCGTCCGATGGGGCATCCACCTCGATGTTCTCTTCTTCGGCGAGCTCTTCTTCTGTGAGCTCGTCCGATGGGGCATCTACCTCGATGTTCTCTTCTTCGGCGAGCTCTTCTTCTGTGAGCTCGTCGGATTCGGTCGGCGTCTGGTTGTCGGTCATGGGTCTCGGGTGTCCCGCACGGAAGTACGGGTCCTTGCCGGTATTCCGTGGACGGAACGCCCGGGCTCGGGGGAAAAAGGAAGAAAGTCGCGAGAATGTCTCGGCGCATTCGTTCTCGGACCTGGATCGGTGCCGAGAACTGCTAAGCTATTGGAGCCTCAGGGGATGGTCAACGCCGCACAAGTGCGACCACGGCATCGACCTGCGCGTCGAAATCGAGATGGGTGGTGTCGATACAGACGGCGTCGTCTGGACGCTGGAGAGGAGAGATCTTCCGCTCCGAATCACGCCGATCCCTCAACGCGATCGCCTCAGCCTCGCGGGCCAGCAGGTTGGGGTCGGCGGCGGTGCCCCCCCGTTCAAGGAGTCTGCGGCGGGCCCGCTCGATCAGGTCGGCGCTGAGGAAGACCTTTACTTCGGCATCGGGAAAGACCACGGTGCCCATGTCCCGCCCGTCCGCCACCAACTGGCCGGCATGGCCCGCCAAGCGCTGGAGACCGAGGAGCGCAGCGCGGACCGCGGGTAGCCCCGCCAGGGTCGAGACGGCCTCCGTCACGCGTTCGGTGCGCAACTCGTCGGAGACCTTACGGTCCCCGACCCTGATCTCGAACCCGCCGTCGACGGCCATCACGTCTACAGGGAGTGAGGAGAGTTCGACTTCCGTAAGCGAATCCCACGAGCCCGGATCGCGTCCATCGTTCAGGAGCGCGTACGTGAGCGCGCGGTAGAGCGCGCCCGAATCCAGATGCCGGAAGCCGAGCCGGTCGGCCACCGCCCGCGCGGTAGACGACTTTCCGGAGCCGGCGGGTCCATCGATCGTGACGACGGGCCCCCGGACGACGGGCGGCGTCATCGGGCTCCCCGGCCGCGCACCGACGCCAGCAGCTTCCAGAAGCCCGGGAACGACACGTCCGCCGCGTCGGGATCATCGACCTCGATCGACACGCCGGGCGTGGCGCCCAGCACGCCGAAAGCCATCGCGATGCGGTGGTCGCCCCGGGTGCGGATGCGGCCCCGGAGCGGGCGGTCCGTGCCCTGGATGACCATGCCGTCGGGAAGCTCCTCGACCTCGACCCCGAGGTTGCGCAGGTTGTCGACCATCGCGTCGATACGGTCCGACTCCTTGTGGCGTAGATCCCCCGCGTCCGTGATGCGTGTCTCTCCCTCGGCGCGCGCGGCCAGGATGGCGATCAGGGGAACTTCATCGATGAGGCGCGGGATCTCGTCGCCGGACACGCGCACGCCCTTCAGCGTGCCCCGGGCGGCGGTCAGCGTGCCGATCGGCTCCCCCGGGCCCCCTGGGCCGTCGGGGTCGACGCGGGGACGCACGCCCATGCGGGCGAGCACGTCGAGGAACGCCGTGCGGGTCGGGTTGAGCCCCACGCCCTCGATCTCGAGCGCGTCCCCTGCCCCGCCCAGGGCCGCGAGCGCGAGGAAGAACGCGGCGCTGGAGACATCTCCCGGCACATGGAAGTCGAGCGGATCGAGCCGCTCGGGTGGCTCCCTGAGTTCCACGCGCCAGCCGGGGCCATGCGCGTGCGCGATCACCGGACACCCGGCCACTGCGAGCATGCGCTCCGTGTGGTCCCGTGACTGCCGGGGCTCGGTGACCATCGCGAAGGCGCCTCCCGTCACCCCGGCGAGAAGGATCGCGCTCTTGACCTGCGCGCTCGCGACCGGGCTCTCCCAATCGAGCGGCCGGAGCGGCCGGGTTCCCGAGACTTCGATGGGTAGCCGTCCCGGAGCATCCAGCGAGCGGAAGGACGCGCCCATGGCGCCCAGGGGCTCGGTGACGCGCGCCATCGGTCGGACGCGCAGCGAGGCGTCCCCGGTCAGCGTCGCGCGCGCGTCGCTGCCGGCGAGCACACCCATGAGCAGCCGGGCTCCGGTGCCGGAGTTGCCGAGGTCGAGCGGCGCGTCCGGCGACGACAGCCCGCGCAGCCCCACGCCCCGGACCCGCACGTCTTCGCCGTTGCGCGGGAATGGCCCCACGCCTGCACCGAGCCTGCCCAGCGCACCGGCGGTCGAGGCCGCGTCTCCGCCCGTGAGCAGACCCGACAGGCGGCTCTCGCCGTCGGCGAGGGAAGCCACGATGAGCGCGCGCTGCGTCAACGACTTGTCGCCGGGCACCCGGATCCTCATGTCCGTTGCCTCCACGCGCAGCTTCGGGCCATCGATGCGCCGAGCGCGTCCAGGTCGCCCGCCTCCACCTGGTCCGCGAGGGAACGGAGCCGGTCGGCGAGATCACGGAGCGCAACCGGAAGGTCCGCGGGCGCGTGGGCGAGGAGGTCGGCCCACACGGTCGGCGAACTCCCCGCCAGACGCGTCATGTCCCGCCCGCCCGGCCCGAGATCGTCGGGCAGCAGACCCGCGTCTTCGAGCAGGAGGGCGAGCGCATTCGACGTGAGTTGCGGGAGATGGCTGACGCGGGCCATCCGCGCGTCGTGGTCCGCCGCCTCAATGGACTCGGGACGGGCACCCAGCGCCTTCCATAGCCCCTCCACCCGCGCGCGGTGCGCGGATCCGGCCCCGTCGTCCACCACCCACACGGACGCGTCCCGATAGAGATCCGCACGCGCCGCCTCGAAACCCGAGCGCTCCCCACCGCACATCGGGTGGGAGCCGACCCAGCGGGCCGTGAGTCCGGCCCGCCGGACGGCGTCCACCAGGGGCGCTTTGAGGCTGACGACGTCGGTGAGCGTGGCGCCGGGGCCGAGCGCACCGGCGACGGTGCCGACCAGCTCGCACGCGGCGTCGAGCGGGGTGGCCAGGACCACCAGATCGGCTCCCTCGGCGGCCCGTTCCGGGTCGTCGACCACCCCGGTGAGCGCACCGCGCCGGTGGGCGGTCGCCGCTTCCGACGCAGACGGACTCCACCCCACCACGGCGGGTGCGTCCGCGAGGGCGCGAAGCGCGAGGGCAAGCGACCCACCCATCAAGCCCAGCCCGAGCACGGCCACCCGTTCCGGGCGTGGAGGGCGACCCTCAGTCGGCATTGGCGCCGAGCACGTAGATGAGGGGGACGCGGCTCAGGACCGGGTCGAGTCCCACCTGCGCCATGAAGTCGGTCTCGAGAGCCCGGTGGGCGTCGAGACCATCGAAGGGGACGTCGAGTTGGAGAAGGCCCCGCATCGGTCCCGCACTACGGATCCCGATCAGCGAAACGCGGGCCTCTGCACCGAAGATCTCTCGAGCCAGTTCAAGAGCACGCCACTCGGCGGCGCGAACCTCCCACCGACCCTGTCGCTCCGCCTCCGTCAGACGGACCTGGAGGTGCGATTCGTCCAGGTCGCTCCGGTGGACGTCGCCGGCGCGGCGCGGGATCAAGCCGCTCATGGCCGGACCGAACCCGAACCATCGCCCACCGCCGCCTCGACGGGTTCATCGGCGAACGGCACCTCGAACACGAAGCCGTCGTGCGCAACGCGCGTCGCGGGAAAGATGGCTTGTGCTTCGTCCAGAAGAGGCGCGGCCATGTCGGAATAGCGCGCGGACAGATGCGTCAGTAGCAGCAGGTCGGGCTGCGCCTGGCGAGCGACATCGGCCGCCTCGGCGGCGGTCGAGTGGAACGTCTCGCGCGCACGTTCGCGCTCGTCGGCGCAGAACGTGGCCTCATGCACCAGGACCTGGGCGTTGCGCGCACGTTCAATCACGCTCTCGCAAGGGCGCGTGTCCCCGGTATAGACGACGAGGCGTCCAGGCCGAGCGATGCCGACCACCTCGCCGGGCGTGATGGTACGACCCTCCACCTCGATGGGCTCGCCCCGGTGAAGACAACCGAACAACGGGCCCTCCGGAACGCCGAGAGCGCGCGCGCGATCCACGTCGAAGCGGCCGAGTCTCGGTTCCTCGACGATCGCCCACCCCACCGCGGAAACACGGTGGGACGCCGAACACGCTTCGATGGCGTAGCCGTCCCTCTGGACGGACTCCCCGGGGCCGACCTCGTTGATCTCGAACGCGAACGGGATGCGGTCGACGCCGAGCGTGACCGTCGTCTCGAGCAAGGGCGCGGAGCCGGGCGGGCCGTAGATCGACAGAGGTTCCACGCGGCCCTGAAGCGCCATGGTGCGCAGCAGCCCCGTGATTCCCAGAAAATGGTCGGCGTGCAGGTGCGTCACGAAGATCGAACCAACGTTGAAGCCGGTGCCGTAGCGCATCATCTGGCGCTGGGTGCCCTCGCCACAGTCGAAGAGCATGAGATCGCCTTCCCGCTGAACGGCGAGTCCGCTGACATTACGCACAACGGTGGGGCGGGAGGCGGCGGTTCCGAGGAACGTGAGGCGGATCATGACGGGAAGACGCGCTGGGGGCCAAAGGCTGTTCGGGGCCCGAACCGGCGCCCACGCGGGCAAGGTAGTGCAACGGCGGGCCGCTTCCAAGGTGGTTTGTGGGCCCGTTGGACAGCTGGAGCAGGCGTGCGTATGGTGACGCGTTGCCCCACCTCGTTCCGGAGCTTGCCGTGCCAAGCTGTCGTCGATTCCTGGGCGCTCTGGGCCTCCTGGTCCTCGCCATGTTCGTGCCCTGTTCCGCTGCGGCGCAGATTTCCGTGGAGGACGCGCTCTCCTTTTCGTTCGCGTCGGGTCTCGTCGCCTGGGCACACGGCGACCGCATCGCATGGATCGAGAACGACCAGGGCGCCCGGAACATCTGGGTGGCCGAGGGACCCTCGTGGTCCGGCCGTGCGCTGACCCGGTATCCGGACGACGACGGCCAGGAGTTGTCGAGTCTCACGTTCACTCCCGACGGCGCGCACATGCTCTACGTCCGGGGGGGCGCGCCCAACCGGGCGGGTGAGGTGCCGGACCCGCTCTATACTCCCGGAGCGGAAAGTCGCGCGGTCTGGATCGTCGCCACGTCCGGCGGGGAGCCACGCAAAGTGCTCGACGGGGGCGCTTTCGCGCTTTCCCCCGACGGTGAACGGATCGCCTACGGGAAGGGACGGGAGATCTGGCTACTCGGCGTCGCGACGGGCGCGAAGGCGACAAAGCTCGCCACGGTACGGGGAGGGCCCGGCTCCCTGACCTGGGCGCCGGATGGGTCGAGCGTGGCCTTCGTGAGCGACCGGGGTGACCACGCCTTCATCGGCCTGGTCGACCCGGGCTCCGGCGCCGTGCGCTACCTCGATCCGAGCCTCGCGCACGACGGGTCGCCGGCGTGGAGCCCCGATTCCAGGCGAATCGGCCTGATCCGCATCCCCAATGTCCGCGATCAGCTTCCGTTCGCGCCGGTGAGGGAGGCGGTTCCCTTTTCCGTGCGGGTTGTGGACGTCGCGACCGGGGTGGGCCGGGAGGTGTGGCGGGCGTCAGACGGACGGGGGAGCG